>CALZHX010000221.1 GCA_945787435.1 uncultured Woeseiaceae bacterium | reverse complement strand
GGGCAGTGAACTGACGTTTCACACGCGCCATCGTGTCTTCAGCCAGTTCGATGTCGTAACTCGTGGACGTCTGATTCGCGGATGAATACACAACGGCGTAGCCCTGCTGCAGTTCGGCAACACGACGCTTGGGGATGTAGTCCGGTTCTATGCGGCCCTGTCGCCGGCCGATGCCGACACCACCACGCAACTGGTAGAGCAGTTTTCGATTCCAGTAGCTGAGGTCCGGAGTCTCGGGCGTGTCATTGGGTCCTCGCAGGAGCGCGATGATGTAGATATGGCGATTGATCGTGCCGATCTCCAGCCGGACCACGAACGGTACCGTCTGGTCATCAATCGTTATCAACTCAACATCGTCTTCCTGGTCCTCAAACGGCAAAAACTTCCCGGACTCGCGACTCCGGTAGTAGTACAACACGCGCGTGTTGATGCTGCAGTCTTTGCTGTAGCCGGCTATCTGTCCGTTCGTGTTGCCGTCCGCATCGAGGGCGTAAACGGCGGTGCCGATAGTGTCCTGGTTATCGACCAGCGGCTGCCCGAGCCTGGAACGCTCACTGCGACACGCGAACGGATAGTCGAGGCTGTCAGCATAGGTCGGTGTTACCGGTCCCGGTTGCCCAATTGGTATCGGGTACGTGTAAGGGTCAGGACGCCGCTCTTTTCTTGATGGGTGCAAACCCTCATACGGGCTTGCGGCGGCGAGGGGGTCATAGCCCGGCGGCAGTCCCACAACCTGCGGCTGGCCGGCATAGTTGTCGGAGGTTACGCCACTGAGGAAGCGGAAGCCGATCAGGACGGCCACCAGCAGCAGCGCGAAAATCGACACTACAATGAGTCTTTTGCGTCGCGCAGTCACTATTAAACTATAGGACTGTTGGGCTGCCATTTGTACCCCGAAAGCCGGATCTGGCGTTGATAAGGAGATCGCCTGCGCGCGTCGCCGACTGCGGTAAACTCGCGACATGAAAAGACTGGTATTTTTCCTCGTGGTCCTGGGGGCCTACTTCGTCTACGAGCGATACCTGGTTCCTGATCTGCCAACGGGCAGCGCTCAGTCCACCAGTGCCCAATCGAGTCCACGTATTGAGCAATGGCGTGCCGGGCAGCAGGTGAGTGGCATTGGCACGGTGACTCGCGTCCTTTCTGACGACAATGACGGCAGCCGCCACCAGCGGTTTATTCTTGAGATGAGTTCAGGACGAACGCTTCTGGTTGCCCACAACATCGACCTGGCGCCGCGAATCTCATCACTCAGGACTGGCGACACCGTCTCGTTCTACGGCGAGTACGAGACTAATCAGCAAGGCGGTGTTATTCACTGGACGCACCATGACCCGCAGGGCCGGCATGTTGGCGGCTGGCTGGAGCACAACGGAAGGCGATATCAGTAAGGCGGCATCCTTGTCACGGCCTGACCCTATAGCTTCTCCAGCCACTCGGTCAGGCGTTGCGACTGGAACGCAAAGAACGGGTTGTGTCGCATACGCAGAAAAAAGTCGGGGCCTAACAGCAGTACCTGCCGTTCGCCGCGTGGTGCCAGCG
Source organism: uncultured Woeseiaceae bacterium (assembly GCA_945787435.1). Lineage (GTDB taxonomy): Bacteria > Pseudomonadota > Gammaproteobacteria > Steroidobacterales > Woeseiaceae > UBA1847. Next base: position 10,446 of record CALZHX010000221.1, on the reverse strand, counting down.
CGCCGAGAACGAATGTGGTCTCATTAGTGATTGAACCGTTGCCGTAAAGCACGTCGTCGGGGCGAAACGGAATGGCGATATGCGACAACGAGTAGATTTCAGCCGGCCAGCGCATGTTCGATTCTGCAACCAATGCCTCAGTTTCACCGGCGGCCAGAGTTTGTACCGCGATGGCATTGTCGGAGGGGTCCCGGTTCTTGAGGATGGTCACGCCGAAGTCCAACGGCGCCCGTGCAATGAAAAAATCGACCGGTTCGACCGGCACTCGCTGCATCAAATGCAGCATCGTGCTGTTGCGATTCACGTCGTAAAGCACCAGCTCGCTGCCGTTGGCGGGCAACCTGTCGTACACGCTCGATACGATGGCTGTTGCGCCGACCGTATTATCGACGATCGATTGAAACGTCAGCACAGGCGGCATGTTTGCAGCCTTGTCCGGATCGGCTAATGAATCGTATACGCGACTCGAGAGCTTATGAACTTCCCAGGCTGCTTGCTTGGGGAACGACGTGAATTTGAACGGATCAACCTCGGGAAGAACCTGCAGCCATTTGAATTGCTCGAACCAGGGTATCCAGGAGAGTGCTGCGTGCCAGTTCATCACGGCGGCGGCCGAGGTAATGGCAATGCCCGGTGACATCAGCACCAGGCCGTCGGGGCATGGTAACTCGTCGCTGCTGCTGCAATGGAGTGCGTAATCCACGGCCAGCAGACCGCCGTTGGAATAGCCAACGATCAATAATGACTCATCCGCACCCGGCACCTGCATCGCTCGGCGAATCGCAATTCGCACTGCCGCGTTCCAGTCCTCCCAACGCGCCTGCAACAGTCCGCTGACCGCGAATCCATGGCCCGGCAAACGCATCGCGACCACGTTGTAGCCCGCGCCGGCCAGTGTCTGAGCGGTGGCCAGCATGGAATACGGCGAATCCGTCAGGCCGTGCAACACGACGGCAACACCACGTGGGGACGGCACCCTTAACTCGTAGGAGTGGTTCCAGTTGCCGTCGAAATTACCAGGGTGAACACGGCTGTTGGCGAAGTAACGGTCCGCGGGGCTGTCGGGGCGCGACTCGCTGGGGATTTTTTCCTCGAGCTCCGCCGCGAGATTGTCTTCGATTGCGAGGTAAGTCGCCCAGTCGGTGTCGTTCTCCATCGATGCATCGAATTCTTCGGCGAATTCGATGCGGTGCTCCGGGCCGAGCTGCGGCATGCGCCGAGCGTCGAATGCCCGCCCGAAGTAAATCGTCAGCACCAATACGGCTAACACCGTGGCCAGCCACCGGCCTGCAATGAACAGCCTGCGCATCTACTGGCTCATCAATTCCTGCATTCGTGCGAGTTGCATGGTTTCTTCGACGAGCTTGCCGTCGTGATAAAACATGATGAGTTCCAGTGGGACACTATTCCACGCGAGCTGGGCGACGTTGTCCGGGCTGATGCTGTGCCGGCCCAGGGTCTTCTCGGTCGGCCAATCCACCGACGGGAATGAAATGTAGGCGAGCTCCGAACAAACGATCTTGTCCGTGGTGTCGACATCGAAGTTGAAGTCGTATTTTTTGCCTAGCTGGCGAAACGCCATTAGCAGCGCTTCCTTCTTCAGTTCTGGCGCGTCGTTCTCGCCGAATACGGGGCGCAGGATGGCGATGTCGTCGACATTGATGAAGTGCTCCAGCGTGTTCAGTTGAACGCCATCCCTCAGGGCCTCAATGATTTGTTTCTGGTCTTTTGAATCCGGATCGGAATCGGTGCTGAGCTGGTCGGCATACTGTTGTACCAGTAACTCGTCCCAGACACCGACATCGATTAGCTCTGCCTTGGTCCCCGTCCATATCGCGACGTGCCCGAAATGGCCAGGAATCAACTTGTCGGTGAGTCGAAACGGCGTCTTCTCGAGAATGATGTCCAGCGGTTGGAGAACGGACTTGATATTGCGCATGGCCTCTTCATCGCCATGCAACTTGCCTTTCCTGGACTCGTACATGCCGACGGTGTTGCCAAACAAGCCACTGACCATGTCGAAGCCATCCTTGGTCGTCTCTGCTACCGCGTCGGCCGTGATCCGTTCGTACGTGACAAACTTGTTCGCGGCTATCTCGCCGATACGCAATTTCCTGGTGTAGTTGTAGGATGGGCTGGAGTCGATGAGCGCCATCAGGTAGGCGAAATCGGAGTCTTCGTGGGCATCTTCGATGGTGGGTTTCTGCTGCTCGTAAAATTCGATCGCTCGTCTTGCACGGTGACGAATTTCGACGGAGTTCGCCGCCAGCGTTGCTTCGGCGAGCTTGTTCGCGACCAGGCCGAAGCCCATGTCGGGGTCGTTGAGGACATTTCTGAGTCGCTCGTCCTGCTCAAACAGAACGATGCCCAGGAGATAATTATCATAGAGGGTCAGGGCAGCGCTCATTGAGAGCATCAGTCCTTTCATGCGCAGATCGGGGCTGATGTTGTACCTGATGAGCGTCGAGTCCTGCACGTCGACGGCACACTCATAGGCGTTAGCGATGCTGTACAGCTGCTCACGCACGTCCAGGTAGAATTCCGTGCCGCTTTTCAGCGTGACAAGGTCCCGGCTGGACAGCGGCTCGTCTGTGTTTAGTCGCAGGCGATTTGAGATCTGCAGCATCTCGGCCCTGGCGACCAGGCTCTGTTCCACCAGCAATTGCAGTTTCTCAAAGTCGTCCTGGAAAATGAGCTCGGGCGATGCACCTCCGTCGAGTTGGCGCGCAAGTTCGTCAAAGCACGCAACCTCCAGTTCCTTCAAGTTGCTGGAGATTCGGAACGCGTTATAGGTGAGCCACACGGCGGTCACGGCAACGAGTCCGATAGCCAGTTTGAGAATATTTGCTTTGTTTATCATGAAGATGGGTCTCGGTAGCTGGTCAATAGTGCGTTGCGAACAGTCTCACCATACAACACCTCGCTTTCACACCCCTCGACTCCGAATATGGCAGCGGGTGTGAAGGCCTGCGATTCCAGGGCGAAGTCGATGAACTGCTCGGCTGACAGTACTCTGCGGCCCGCATGGTCGACCAGGGGAATGTGCAGGTCTGCCAGGCCATCGTAGGAGCGGTAAACCAGTTCGGTGCAAACAACACGATCAGAGTTAAAGAAGTCGAAATCGAAGTTGTACATCTTGCCTTCGTGCATGAAGGCTCTCGCGATCGCTTTCCCAATGCTCTCCGCGTTGAGATTCGGGCGTAGCACCACAAAGGCATCAACAGACAGCGTGTCATGCAGCGGACGAAACAGCACACCGTCTTTGCGAGCTTCGAGCACACACATCCCGGGGTCGCGTCGATCCTGCGCGCCGACGTAGAACGCGGCATGCGGCCAGAAGCCGGGCATAAAAAGGTTCGTAAGTGCCTTGGCATGTCGCGTGATGATGACGTCACCGGGTTGCAGGAAGGCTGCGATGGACTCAAGGACTTCCTCAGTCACTCTCTTGTTTGTCTTCTCGACGATCTCCGACGCGACCCTGCCGAATCCTTCAAGGATACTGGCTATGACATTCTGTGCGCTCACAACGCCACGACGGCGCCACTTGTGGCTCACGTAACGCCAGGCGCCTTTAATGTAGTTACGTTTGCTGGGATCCAGGGATGTTTCAAGCTCCCGTAATTGCCGCGCGAGGAAGCCAACAATCGGATCGGTGCTGAGCAAGATGAGTTCCTTGCGATGCTTGCGGCGATATTTCATTGCATCGTAAAGCGCGAGTACGTTCGAATTATCCACGAACGCCGAGAAGATTCTCGTGAACTGCTTGCGGGGAATTCTGTACTCGGGGAACTCCTCATTAAGCTTGCGTTGAACGATGCTGTGATCAGCAACTCTAAACAGTAAGAGGCGATCGATACGAACGAGTACGCAGGCCGCGGAGTATCCCAGCAGGAAATAGCGTAGCTCGTCCAATTGATTATCCGGATTATCGAGTTGCGCCTGCACGTCTTCGATTACCACCCAAATACTCTCGCGAATACTCAAAAAGCGGGCGAACCAAAAACCAATGGCCTCATCTTCAGCCGGCCGAAACTCGCCGCGTTCGATGATAGCGGCAAGCTGCGTTTCCGTGGGCGTATCATTCTGCATCTGCGATGCGGCCTCGATAAGGCCACGCATCGTGTCGCTTAGTGTCTTCAGCGCAATCATCGCTCAGCGCTCAAGATGGCGAAAGCCTTCGAAGAACCAGTGGCGCAGAGCCAGTACCATGGTGGTACCACGCCTTTCAGTCGCCGAAAGCTTGCGTTCGTCCCAGGTTGTGTCGTCAAACAAGTCGCCCATGGCTTTGAGTCGTTCGATAAGTTGTCGCTGGGCACTTTGCGTGAGCATGCCGTTTTTTACAATACGCACAGAGTCATCATCCTGGAAGTGGTGACTAAAGAACTCCGATTGCACGTCGCTCCTGAAGAACTTTTCAATAGCGCCGTTCTTGCGCCAGCTGAAGTTGTTGGCAATCAGCAGGCGCACACGATCCCCGGGTTGCAGTTCGATGACCTTCATACGGTCCAGTTTCCGAAGGTATTTCAGACCCTCAGCCATCGAGATATCGTAGCGCCGAATAATCTCATCGAAGGTCCAGTAGTTGATCAGGCAGTAGGCGACCAGCAGCAGGCGAGTGTCGCCCACGATCTCTTGCTCGTTCTCCTCCGAGAGTTGCTCGATTTTCGGCTGCTGCGACTCGCTGATGTTGACGAGATCACCGATATCCAGCTCCAGCACCGCACACACGTCGTCCAGGCGGCGTAGCGAGAAGTTGCCGGTTGAGAACATGTGCTTGACGGCCGACTCGGAAAGGTCGAGCCGTTCGGCCAGCCCACGGTAGGTGATGCCGCGAACTTTCAGCTGGCGCTTGAGCGTGTCAACGATGCGTGAGGAAGTTGTCATAATGCGCAAGAAGTATCACAAAATAATACCATTGGTTCCACAGATCTAACTTATACGAAGGTAGTTGCGAAATATTATACCAGCTTCTAGGCTCGATCCTGCACTAACCACATGTAAGGAGTTGTCATGAGCCTGATTCGTAGAATATCCACAAGCATCACGTCGTCGGTTGATCGCGCCGTTAGCAAGGTCGAGAACCACGACGCCATCATCAACGCCGCGCTACGGGATACGCAGCAGGCCGCCGCCCGATCCCGGGTGCGCCTGGAGCGTGTTCGCAAAGACGGCCATAGCCTCAAAACGCGGCACAGTAATTTGCTGCTCGCCATTTCACGCTGGACCGAGCGGGCGACGAGCATTGGTGCCACGGACGAGGCGACGGCGCTCGAATGCTTGCGGCGGCGCAAAGACTGTGAAATGCAATTGCAGAACCTCGAGCTCTCGATCGAAAAGCACGAGGAACTCGAGTCGCGTATTGCCGAGCAGGTGAAGAAAATCGAAGTTCGCATAGGCGAGGTTTCCCAACAGCGCAACATGATGCGCTCGCGGCAGTCTGTTGCCGAGGCGATGCGCACGATCAACAACATCGAGGGCGTTTCCTATGGCGAGATCGAGGACACGTTCGACCGTTGGGAAATCAATCTTGGCGAGACAGAAATCCTGATGGGCGCAAATTCGCCGTCCGCTCCGCTGGACAGGGCGTTCCTCGCTGAGGAAGACATGGCAGAGTTGCGTGCCGAACTCTGCGTGCTGTTGAAACAGTATGAGGAGAAACCGTCATGAACAGAGTAGCTGCTTTTGACGACGATTTTATCGTCGAAGAAGAGCGACCGTACGCGCCGCGATCCGGACTCAGTGTCGATGGCATCATGCAGTCGGTGCGTAACTTCGCCACGCTGTCTGAGGCACTTCGTATTCTGGGCGCCGCGGTAATCTTGGCTTCGATGTCGGTGTTCCTGCTGCAAGGCTGGAACGAAGGCAATGACATCAGTCGTTACCTCTTGTTACTGGCGCAGACAGGATTGCTTGCGACCGCGGGATTCGCGATGAGCCACGGCCTCAAGGAGGCGAAGGGCGCGCGAATATTCTTTGGTCTCGCGCTGGTCTCGATTCCAGCCAACTTCACGATTCTCGGAGCACTCCTGTACTCCGTGTTTCAGTGGGATGGAGGGCTGACGACGACCTATCCGGGATATGCCTCATGGCAGATAGAGAATATTGCGAGCACCGGGCTCACGCTTGGCGGAGCGATGGTGGTGCTACTGCCGGTGACTTTGTTCTGCTTCGCCATCATGGCGCGGCATTCGGCCAGGTCGCTGACGGTTCACTTCTTGCTGTTGAACGCCTTGTTGCTGTTGCCGATTCGCAGCTCGATGGCAGCAGGTACGATTGCGTTGCTCGGAATCCTGTACGCGCTGTATGCGGTCGGCAGGATGACTGCGCAGGATCGTTCGCTGAAAACAGGTGAGGGCAAGTTCGCCCTGGTGACGATGTTTATTCCGCTCGGCATCATCCTGTTCCGCAGCATGTACTTCTATAAGGTCGATAGCCTGATGGTGGCTATGGTGTCGCTGGCCCTGTTCCTGTCAGCCCGCCAGGTGTCACTTTTCCCGGACCGCAACGCGCGTCTGGCCGCAGTCCTCGAAATGCTGTCGCTGCCGTTCGCAATGATTGCAGCAATCGCATTGACTGATGCGCTGGCACCGTCGTTGATTAACGGCCTCGATGTTGCGCTGTTCTCTGTCGTCTACACGGCACTCGCGCTTGATGTGTTGCGGCGCACCGGTAGTCGTCATCTGCGCAAGGCCATCGGTGTCTCGATCGCCCTCGCGGTCTCGGTGAGCTTCACCTTCAGCGTCGCGAATGATCCGACGGCACTTACCGCGCTTCTCGCGCTGGCAGCCGGTGTGATGCTGATGCTCTGGGGCGTATCGGGCAGAAGGGCGGTTGCGTCGATCGGCGGAACACTCACCGCGATCGCGGGCGGGATCTTCGGCTTCGAGGCACTGCTGCAGTTGGTCCTTGCCAGTAGCTGGATCGACCTCGCGATCTTCGGTGCGGGCGCCATTGCTCTCGGCTCGGTTGTGGACCGTCACGGTGTTGTCATTAAGCTGCGCCTGGACAAGTGGTTCAATTCAGCCGGTGAACAGAAGGAAATGATTGCTCTGGAGACCTAGCAAGTCAGGTAGGTAAGTGCAGAGCTGCCGCCGCGGTCAGCCGTTCGCGTCGGTTTTTTGTCTGGTGCTCACGTCTCGGCCCTCTCTACTGTGCATTGCGATTTTTTGATGGGAAGCGCCGCAGATGGACACACCCCTTATGACTAACGATGCCATTGTTCTCGGGCTGCTGGTTGCAGTTCTTGGCGTCATCTTCTACACCCGCGGTCTGGGCGGAAAATGGACAAAGTTCTATACGTTCGTCCCCGTGCTCCTCCTTTGCTACCTGCTGCCGTCTCTGATGAACAGCTTCGGGCTTATTTCCAGCAAAGGGTCGAACCTGTGGCCTGTTGCCAGGGATTATTTCCTGCCCGCCTGCCTGGTTTTGATGACCTTGAGTATTGATCTCAAGGCGATCATTAACCTCGGTCCCAAGGCGCTTATCATGTTCTTCACAGCGACCGTCGGCATTATCCTGGGCGGGCCCGTCGCTATTCTCGTGATCTCACTGTTTAGCCCGGAAACGGTGGGCGGCGAGGGGATCAACGCGGTGTGGAGGGGGTTCGCGACAGTTGCGGGCAGCTGGATCGGTGGCGGTGCGAACCAGACCGCAATGCTCGAAGTGTACGGTTACAACCCTGACCGGTATGCCGCGATGGTGGCGATCGACGTCGTCGTCGCCAATATCTGGATGATCTTTCTCTTGTATGGCGCAGGGAACCCCAAGCCGATCGACAAGTGGCTCAAGGCCGACACGTCAGCAATCGACAGTTTGAAAGAAACCATGGCGAACTACACGGCCCAGTCGGAGCGCACGAGCACCATGCCGGAGTTCATGATGATCACTGCCGTCGCGTTCGGTACGGTCGGCTTGTCTCACCTGGTTGGGCAGATCGCCGTGTTTGCTCTCGGCGACATAGAGGTGCTGCAAGGCTCAATCCTGGTAAACAACTTTTTCTGGATTGTTGTTACAGCAACAACTGTCGGTTTATCGCTCAGCTTCACGCGCTTCAGGAATCTTGAAGGGGCAGGTGCATCAAAGATAGGCAGTGTCTTTATCTTCTTGCTGGTTGCCGTGATCGGAACACGGATGGACGTATTTCAAATTGCGGACGCGCCTTTGTTGTTCCTGGTCGGCATCGTCTGGATGATCTTTCACGTTGCGTTGCTCCTTTTCGTCGCGAAACTGGTTCGAGCGCCGTGGTTTTTCGTGGCGGTTGGCAGCAAAGCCAATGTGGGCGGTGCAGCATCGGCACCGATTGTTGCCGCGGCCTTTCATCCGGCCCTTGCACCAGTCGGGGTTCTGCTTGCCGTGCTGGGCTACGCGTTAGGCACTTATGGCGCGATTCTCTGCGCGGAGCTCATGCAAATGGTTGCGCCTTAGCGCACGGGCTTCAGCAACGTCGAATCGAACTCGTACTTCGAACCGTTCTTTGCTTCGAGGTTAACTTCCCAGAGTTCTTCGTCCGGCACTTGCGTGCGCTCCAGGCCCGGCAGCTCGCGCTCGTCGTCGACCTGCAGGCCCCAGACCCGGACTTGGCGAACACCGGCAACAGGAATACGCTCATTGTCGAAGCGGGCACGCATAGTCTCGTCGACACTATCGGTTGCCCATATCACGAATCCGCACTCGACCATTTCTACCAGCCTGTCCGGCATTGCGGGTTGCAGTGCTTTCTCGCTCATTGGTCCCCTCCAGCAGCTTCCCCAGGTTCCTCAATTGTTCCACCGGTAAGGTGGCGCTGTAATTGCTATTTGTACGCACTCCGGCTTCACAATCAGAAATATTCTGAAACAATTGCATACAGGTTTGTGACCATCAGGTTGGGTGCGCGGTTTACCATTTGCCCTCCAGATTCGGGAATACTGCTTAGGGAACCGCACGATGACCTTTAGGAAAATTTTTCTGTCCGCAACTTCTCTTTTCCTCATTCAGGCATCTGCCATGGCCATCGAAGAGCCCAGCTACCAGGTAATCGACACCCACGAAGACTTCGAGGTGCGCCGCTACGAGCCATACCTGGTGGCGGAGGTCGACGTAAACGGCGGATTCGATGACGCGGGTAATAGCGCGTTTCGTATCCTCGCTGGCTACATATTCGGTGATAACAAGGCTGCGGCGAAGATGGAGATGACAGCGCCGGTTGAGACGAGGTCGTCGGGTAAAGGCGAGAAGATGGCGATGACCGCTCCGGTCACAGCGACTGAGGGCGATGACGAGGGGCAAACGACGTTTGCGTTTGTCATGGAGCGCAAATTCACACTGGATACGCTGCCGGTCCCAAATGACGAGCGCATCCGCATTCGCGAGGTCGCGGAGAGAATCGTGGCAGTACGTCGCTACTCTGGTCGCTGGACCCAGGAAAAGTACTTCGAGCATGAGGAAGCGCTGCGCACGGCATTGGCTGAGGCCAATATCAAGATAAATGGCGACCCGATTCTTGCGAGGTACAACAGCCCGTTCTCGATACCGATATTCCGGCGCAACGAAGTCATGTTCGAAATCAACGATCTGAACGTGCAACGCACAGTGAGCAAGAATGGCCAGTAACCGAATTGTGGTCAACGACCACATGCAGCAGGGCTACATATACATGCGGACTGAACCCGTCGGGAAGAACTTTCACCCTGATTTTCGGCCCGAGCTGACGCCCAAGGACATGCTCGAACTTGGCGTGTTTGGCGGCAAGTACATGACGGATTGCCAGGATGAGTTTCCGAAGCCGTGGTTTCGCAATGCCAAGCTGAGTCCGGAGCGGCATGACCCCGAAATCAACCTTTTTGGCGTCACGGCGTCACAGCCGTTGTCGGTGTGGCAGAAAAAAGGCTGGATCTGGGAAGACGATCCTCGCGGCTGGTTTCAATGGTATTGCCGTTATTACTTTGGACGTCGATGTGCGGATGATGAACGACAGATCAAACGCTGGCGGGCGATGACACGCCACATCGCGCAGATAAAGAAGAACTGCGAGCGATATGATTTCGACTGTCGGCCGAAACAGCGGCAGGCACTCCTTCACTGGGCCTACGATCCGAGGAATATCTAGTCGCCTCCGGGCTTGCCAGCCACGCGAATCGCTATCACAGTGTTATCGAAGCCGGTTGGGATAAGCGGCAGGCCAAGACTTGGTGCATAGCCGTGGTTTGCACTACTCACGCCATCCCCACCGAGAATTTCGATCTCGGTATCCAGTCGAATCAGTGGCCCGGCCACAGGGGTGATTTGCAAAGTGCCATCTGTTTCCTGTTCGATGCCATCGATATCGACAAGCCACTCGGGGCCGATTCGTGTAACGGTATTGTCCCTGAGATCGACCTGCCACAAGCGCTCGCCACCGACGTACAAGTCGTCGCCGTTGATGTGAATGCCGTTTGCGCCTTTGAATTGTGCCCGGCCCGTCAGGAT
>CALZHX010000220.1 GCA_945787435.1 uncultured Woeseiaceae bacterium | reverse complement strand
CGAGGACCGCCACATCTGGGGCAATGCCTACAACATCGACATGCCGTCATCTGTTCAATACTTTGAAAAATGGCTGCAGGATGGCCTAGCTGCCGATCCTGTCGTGGGTTCCGCAGAGCTCCGGCATCTCTATGCGCAGATTGATGAATATGAACAGCAATTGGCTGAGAGAGTGGCGATCGGATACGCAGTCGTGGGCCCCATGCTGGAGGCGTACAAAGCTGGCAATGCGCCCGAGGCGTTCGATGCGAGCTGGAACGAGCTGCGAGACTTCCGGACAGCCATTCCGGGTGACATTCGTGAGCTCCGAGACGAGGCGCAACGACGGGTGTCCGCAGGCGACCAGGATATCCAGATCCTGTTTCCAACGTACCCAGTGCTGTCCTGGGAATCTGAATAGATTCAGGTTCTGGCGCCAGGCTTGGCGACTGGATAACTGCGGTAGACCGCGACAATTACGATCGCGGCAATTGCCAGCGGAAGAATGACTGACATCTCCAGCGACAGCCCAAAGTCGATGCCGATTCGAACCAGGGCCATGATGGCGAAGGTGAAGGCCAGGATCATGCGTGTGAGGTGCCGGCGCAGCCAGGCATTGGGATGAGAAGGTGGCGCGCGCAGCATTTGCCAGTCCTGCACGAACAGGATGCCGAACATGAGGGCCAGGACGCCCGGACCCGCGAAAAACCCGTCAGCGATCAGGTTCAAGCGAACGAATTGCAGCAGAGCGAAGGCGAACAGTAGCCCGAGCAGCACCATCAGGGCGATATTGAGCCCCCTGAATCGCCGCACGTCTCGATTCACAGCAAGCAACGCGCTTGGCACCAAATAAATAACGGTAAGGCACATCACAATAGCCAGGGCGAATAGCTCGTGGAACATCTGCACGAATGTCGTGAGAATCACGAGGCCCATCATCACGCTAAACAACCTGCCGCCGCGGATATGCCAGAGCGATCCTTTGACCGTGACAAGTGCGGTGAGGCCGCCGAGCATCGCCAGTGACCCAAAGGCGATATGCAGCATATTGTTGATGTCAAACGTCAAACCATGAACTCCAGATGTCCGTACTGTGGTGAGACCACAAGCATACTAGCCGATGATTCCCGGCTGCGCGCCAACCAGGATCGCCACTTGCTCAGTGCGTCCGCGTCGGATAGCAGGCGGCTGGCGCAGGTCTGCTGCAATGCCGAGATCGAACACTGATCGTCATTGAGTGCTGCGGGACTGCCAGTAGAACGGCTTCGTCGTCCTGCTGCCCGTCACGGTCTCGTTGAGCGTGGAAGCCTCATACAGTCTCCCATTCAACATGACCATGTTCACCTTGTCGGACTGGAAGATATCTTCGAGCGGATTGGTGTCGAGCACCACGAGGTCGGCGAGCTTGCCGGCTTCGAGCGAGCCGATGTCTGCTCCCATGCCGATCTTCTCGGCCGGCGCGATCGTTGCGGCGCGCAGCGCCTCGACGGCTGACATGCCACCTTGCGCGAAGGTCCAGATCTCCCAGTGGCTCGCAAGACCCTCGCGCTGCCCATGCGCACCGATACTGACGTTGACGCCGACGTCGGCAAGTTGCTTCGACGTTGCGGCGCTGACGACATGGTAGTAGTCCTCGAACGGCGCCATCTGCCGGCGCACCGAGCGCGGCTGCAGGATGTGCGGCGGCACGAACTTCGACAGGATCGGGTGCTTCCAGACATCCGATACCTGGTACCAATAGTCTTCGCCACTAATACCGCCGTAGGTCACGCCAAGCGTCGGCGTGTAGGCGACGTTGGTCTGCTGCCAGAACTGCAACACGTCATCGTAAAACGTCGACTGCGGCAGGTTGTGCTCGATGGCGCTGTTGCCATCCGCAACCATCGACAGATCCATATGAAAAAGTGAACCGCCTTCGGCGACGGTGAGCATGTTTTCTTCTCGCGCGGCGACGGCGACCTGTTGGCGCTGGTTACGGCGCGGCTGGTTGTAGTTCTTGACGCTGATGGCGCCCTGCGCCTTGAGGCGCCGCACGTGCTGGCGTGCTTCGTCGAGCGAGTTGATCTCGGCAAACCACGCCGATTTCGCTCCGTAGATGATGTCGCCTGTGGAATAGATGCGCGGTGCGAGTATCTGACCCGCACGTTGCATGTCGGCCGCCGCGAAGATTTCCGTCGCGTCGTTCGACGGATCGAAAACCGTCGTCACGCCAAGTGCCAGCGTCGCGTAGTTCATCCAGTTCTGCTGCGGGACGAATCCTTCACCCTGTGATCCGTGGGCATGCGCGTCGACAAGTCCTGGAATGATGGTCTTGCCGGAAACGTCCACGGTCTCTGCGCCGGCCGGCACATCGACGTCACCGCGTGCACCGATCGCAGCGATGCGATTGCCATCGACGACGATGACGCCGTCCTCGATGACGCCGCCATCCTCATCCGCCATCGTCACGATGCGGGCGCCCGTAAGTGCAACCAGGCTGTCCGGAACGTCAGTCTGGAACGTCAGAGCCAGCGACGCGTTAGCCGCCGGCGCTTCGTAGGCCGGGCCTTCCTCGTCCTGGGCTGGCAGGGCGAAGAGATCATCGACCGAGGCGCCGTAGAGCGATGCGCCGAGGGACCAATTAAGGGTATTGCCGGCATTCGACCAGTGTGGGAAGTTGCCGCCGTCGCCGCTCGCGCGGGTCATGTTGACACTCGAGACCGTCGTGGCCAGCGTCAGGAATTTCCCGCCCGGTGGTAAAGGCAATGCATAGATGTGGTAGTTCTCGCGATAGGCGAAGTGTCGATCGTCGGGCGCTACCTCATAGCGCCGCAGGAACTCACCGCGCGCATGAATGCGTGGCGCCTCGCCGTTTAAGTCGATACTCACGAGGTCACGGCCATCACCTTCGGCGGCGCCACGCGTCACGTAGAGGCGGTCGTTGCGCGCACCGAAATGCGGGTTGCTGCCATCGCGCGTGATGCGCCGGGAAGCACCTCCGTCGGCATCGACAACAAACACACCCGTCTCCATCGACCACTCGGGTGACGAGAGAAAACCGCCGCTCGATACCTCGAACACGATCGACTCACCGTCCGGCGAGAATCGCGGGCCGGAGTAATGGCCGGGTCTCGCCGTGAGCCGTGTGCTGCGGCCACCGGATGCACGTACCGAGTGAATGTTGCCGAGCGACTCGTCGCTCCAGCTCACGAACGCAATCGTGCGGCCATCGCGCGACCAGCTCGGATCAATCTCGAAGTTGCCCGAGTCATCGCGGGTCAGAAGCCGCGCTTCGCCATCGGGGAGATTCCTTATATAGAGCCGGCCCGCCGTTTCGAACACGACCTGGGTTCCGTTCGGCGAGACTTCGGCGTTACGCGCCATCGTCGTGTCGAATTCCGCCGGAGCCACCTCGAACGTTGGCCGCGGTGCATCGAACACCGCGCGCGTGTCCTTCACGTGAAAGGGTATGTCCACAACCTCTCGGCTATCGATATCGATGCGCTTGATGCCGCCATCCGCCCAGAAGACGAGGCTTTTCGAGTCCGGCATCCAGTCCAGATTCGAATAGAGACCCTGTACGCCCCAGACCTCCTGCAAGTCGCGGTCGAGATCTTCGTAGATCGGGAACTCGGCACCGCTCTCGAGATCCTTCAGGAACAGCGCGCTCTGCATGCGGATGCGACGCACGAACGCCAGGTACTTTCCGTCGGGGGAGGGTGTCGGCCGCACCGCGCCGCCGGGCCCGGTGACGAAGCTCTCGGTAAGGCCGGTTTCGAGGTCGTGGCGCCGGATCTCGAAGATCTGCGCGTTTGAATCCTGCGCGTATATAAAGGTCCCGCCCGGCGTGCTGTCGAGACTGAAATAGATGTAACGGCCATCCGGCGAGAAGGCAGGCTCGCCCAGCTCTTTCTGGTGTTTGGGGTCCGGCTTTTCGACGACGGCGACACCGCCACCACCGTTGCGGTGATAGATCCAGATCTCGCCCGTGCCGAGCGAACGCGTCGTCGTGAAATGCTTGCGTGCTGCGATGTAACTGCCATCTGGCGACCAGTACGGATTGTTGAGGAGCCGGAAGTCCTCCTTGGTGAGCTCCCGGGGCTCGGTACCGTCGGCCTTCATGATCCAGACGTTGTCGGCTCCACCGGCATCTGATGTGAAAGCGATCTCGGAGCCGTCCGGCGAGAACCGCGGCTGCCAGGCCCACGACAGGCCGCTGTTTACCCGGGTTGCCTCGCCACCTGCGACGGGTAGTACGTAGATGTCCCCCAGAAGGTCGAACGCGATACTCGATCCGTCCGGGCTGACATCCAGGCTCATCCAGGTGCCGGTTGTCGTATCGATCGATACCTCCTGCATTTCTCCCGGAGGCGCCTCGACATCCCACGTTTCTTCTTCGGCCTCCTCAGCTGCCGCAGATGCAGTAAACACGGAAAGAGCTAACGTAATCAGCCACTTATTCTTTGTCATTCTAATTACCCGCCGGATCAATCAAGCTGGCAATCATACCGGAAACCGGCACCCATTTTTCGGAACGCTCCGTGAGAGGATATTGGGGTCGTACCGTTGTCTATGCGTCGTGTACAGTGCCGGTCTAAGAAGTTAGATCTATTGCGGGCGTCCGTTTTGTTGTCACCAATCTCAGCCCCAGGGAGATGATCGTCTATGCCAGGTTTGTATTCTCGTCTGTTACGTACTGTTACGTTAGTAATATGCCTGGGCCTCGTAGTTGGTAGTGCCAGGGCTGATGAAACGGACCCGGAGGGTCGCCTGTACCAGCCATCTGAGAATCCGCTTGCCGACGTGCAGCGAGCGCTTGTTCGAGCTGAAGATGCCGACCGACTCGCACTTGTCGTCCTGGGTGCTGACTGGTGCCATGATTCACGCGCGTTGGCGTCACGACTGCACGACTCGCCGCTGGCAGAAGTGATTCAGCAACACTACGAATTGGTATTCGTTGACGTCGGGTTTTACGAAAAGGGCAGGGCGGTGACGCAGCAATTTGGTGTAGCCCAATATTATGCAACGCCCACGGTGCTGATCATCGATCCTTCAAACGGGCAATTGGTCAATGACGAGGACCGCCACATCTGGGGCAATGCCTACAACATCGACATGCCGTCATCTGTTCAATACTTTGAAAAATGG
>CALZHX010000219.1 GCA_945787435.1 uncultured Woeseiaceae bacterium | reverse complement strand
TTTACAACATCTACGGCGGGTGTGAGACAGCCGACCCCCTGCTTTAACTTATTATGGTATGTTCAGTTCATAAGAAAAGGGTGATGTAACGGTCGTAGGACGTTGTGATCATCAATCCGCCGGTTAGTTGTAGATACGCAACGTCCGGCATTAAAACGGAGGGGGAATAATGAAAAGTCCAATCGCACTGGCCGGGATGGCTTCCGCCCTGGTCCTCAGTCTCGCTGTAACGCCTGCCGATATCGCGCAGGCACAGGAAGCAGATGAACTGGAAGAAGTGATCGTTACGGGATCACGTATTCGACGCAACCCGCTGGACGAGCCTGTAGCCATTATGGAAATCGGCGCTGGCGACATCGAGAGCACCGGACTGACAAACCTGGCCGATGCCTTGCAGCAATTACCGATTTCGGGATCGGCAATCAATTCACAGTTCAACGTTCCCGGTAACTCGGGCTTCCCGCAGGATGGCTCGGGCATCGGAGCTGGCGCGGCGCAGTTGGCCATTCGTAATGTCAGCGCGAAGCGCACGCTGGTACTCGTTGATGGCAAGCGCTGGATCGCGGGCGCATCCGCATCAGGCGTACCGGGCGCGGTTGACCTGAATACAATTCCGGACAACGTTATCGAGCGAGTCGAAGTCCTGCAGGACGGCGCCTCGGCCATTTACGGGTCGGATGCGATCGGTGGCGTGGTTAATATCATCACGCGCCAGGATTTCGAGGGCTTCAGGCTGGACGCGCAGGCCGGTAACTATCTGTCAGACAATGACGGAGAGTCCTTTGAGTTTTCAGCGCTATGGGGAGCGGGCAATGATACAACGAACGTTGTGCTGAGCCTGGGCTACAGAGACGAGGGTGGCATCGAAACATGGGACCGTCCGCGCTCTGCGTATCCGGTACCGGACACGACGAGTTGTAACGTGCCCGGAACACGCTGCTCATCATTTACACCGCAGGCACGCCTGGTATTCGGACCGAATATCGGTCCTGGCGGCGGCTTCCAGGACATTACATTGAACGACGGTGTCCTGAATGATGGCGCTGGAAATATTCCGCAATGGGACCCCAATGACGCGGAGGGCGGCGCTGATTTTCATTCGTTTTCGGCCGCTGATCGCTTTAACTACAACGGCCCCGGCTTCAACTTCCTGAGGACGCCAAACGAACGCGTCAACTTCTATGCGAATGTTCGCCATGATCTTGCGCCGAATGTCACGATGTTCGCGCGTGCGTCATACACGAACCGCACGTCGGAGACCAAAGGCGCGCCGGAACCGCTGTGTCTTGGCAATGGCTGCGGAACTCGCATTACCGATAATTTCGTCATTGGCGCGGACAATCCGTACAACTTTACGGGCCTGGAATTATCGGTGGCCAACGGCAATCTCGAATTCTTCGGCCGCAGGCCACTCGAGTCTGGCGGACGCCTGTTCTTCCAGGACGTCAATACCTACATGATCACGGCGGGCCTCGAGGGAGAATTCGAGGGCGCGAATCGCAATTTCTACTGGGACGTGACGGCAGGCTACGGCGACAACCGCGGTTTCCAGGAGAAGTACAATTCGCACAACGCGGCCAAGCTGCAGGTTGCAATGGGTCCGTTGGCTGTGTGCGATGCGACGCCAGGTTGTGTGCCGTTCAATTTCTTTGGCGGCCAGGGCGCGGACGGCAATGGCTCGTTCACCGAGGAGATGCTCGATTTCGTGCGCTATACGCAACGCGACTTCAGTGAACAAACGCTGAAGAATTACGCGTTCAATATTGGTGGCGAAATCGTCGAGTTACCCGGTGGAATGATGGGCTTCGCCGCCGGTTTGGAATACCGCGATCACGCCGGTTCGTTCCGGCCTGATCCGATCGCAGCGAGCGGCGATACGGCCGGAATTCCGTCGGGACCGACGGATGGTGGTTTCGATGTCAACGAGTTTTATGCTGAACTCAATATTCCCCTGATTTCAGGCGCCGCGTTTGCCGACCGGCTCGAAGTCAACCTGGCAGCACGATCCTCCGACTACAGCACGTCAGGATCCAAGTCGACTTACAAGGCAAGTGCCTTGTGGCGGCCTGTGGATCAGCTGGGATTCCGAGGATCGGTCTCGACGGGCTTCAGGGCACCAGGAATAGGCGAACTCTTCGGCGGTTCTGCACGAGAGGATTTCACCTTCCTCGATCCCTGCGCCGACTACACAGGCATCCTGGGATCGACGAATGGTGGGCGTGACACTCCGCAACCTGCCGGTATCCAGACGAACTGTGCAACCCTGGGCGTACCTGTCGGTCTTGCGCAGATCAACCCGCAGTTGTCCGCACTGTCGACCGGCAATGACGAGTTGCAGCCTGAAGAGTCGGATAATGTCACGTTCGGTCTGATCTACAGCCCGCAGTGGTCCGAGGGACAGTCATGGTCAAGTGGCATGACGTTTTCCATCGACTACTACAGCGTGGAGATTACCGATGCCGTGCAGGGAATTAGCCCCGGCGAACTCATCGACGCCTGCGTCGCAACCCTCGATCCGGCCTTTTGCGACAACACGCCGCGAACGAGTTCCGGCCAGTTGGATACGGTGCAAAATAAGCTGCAGAACATCGGTGGTATCGACGCTTCCGGCTACGACATCGCGTTCAGTTACCTGAGCCCCGATACGAATGCCGGTACCTTCACGTTCAAGCTCGATGCGACGCACCTGGTCGATTACACCGAAACCACCAACAATCCCGACGGCACGCAGACGGCCAACGACCTGACCGGCACGCATCCGGACGAGACGTTTTTCCGTGCATTCCCCGAGTGGCGTGCGGTGACAGACTTAGGATGGAGTTTGAACCAATTCACGGGTTCGCTGCGGTTCCGTTGGGTTGATGAAATGACCCTGGATAGCGGCAGTAAGCTGGATTCGGCCATGTTCACCGACTTGCGTCTTAGCTGGAACCCGGGCGTGATGGACGACGCGTTTACGATTAGCGTTGGCCTCAACAACCTGCTTGA
>CALZHX010000218.1 GCA_945787435.1 uncultured Woeseiaceae bacterium | reverse complement strand
GGTCGCGACGCCAAGGTTGATATGATTGACCTCTGGATGGACCCGCCGGCACGTGTCGCCGAGATCAAGGTGGTGCTCGAAGCACGCTCGGTTGAGACCTCGAAGTACAAAGGCTATGAAGACAAGTATGCCGTTGCCGGTGCTTACTGGCCGCCGCAGTACGTCATCATGGACGGCGACACGCTCGAGCCGTTGAAGATCGTCTCGACCCGTGGCATGACCGTCGATACACAGGAATACCATCCGGAACCACGTGTTGCTGCCATCGTTGCATCGCACGAGCATCCTGATTTCATTATCAACGTTAAGGAAACGGGGCATATTTTGCTCGTTGACTACAGCAACATCGATGATCTGGCAGTGACCGATATCGGCGCCGCCCGATTCCTCCATGATGGGGGTTGGGACCGCAGCAAACGTTACTTCCTGACAGCCGCTAACCAGTCCGACAAGATCGCTGTTGTTGATTCGAAAGAACGCAAGCTGGTCGCGTTGACCGACGTCACAAAGACCCCACATCCGGGTCGTGGCGCCAACATCGAAGATCCGGAGTTCGGACCTGTCTGGATTACGAGTGCGCTGGGTAATGCCAATGTCTCGTTCCTGGGAACCGATCCCGTAGGGCATCCTGACAATGCCTGGAAGACAGTTCGCGTCATCGATGGCATGGGTGGCGGATCGCTGTTCGTAAAATCGCACCCGAACTCGACCAATCTTTGGGTCGATGCGCCGTTGAATCCGGATGAGTCAATCAGCCAGAGCATCGCGGTCTTCGACGTCAACAATCTTGATGCAGGTTTCGTGACCTTGCCTATCGGCGAATGGGCCGAGCTCGGTGAAGGACCAAAACGCATCGTGCAGCCCGAGTACAACATGGCTGGCGATGAAGTCTGGTTCTCTGTCTGGAGTGGCAAGGAACAAGAGTCTGCGATCGTTGTTGTTGATGACAAGACGCGTACATTGAAGGCAGTAATCAAGGATCCTGCCCTCATTACGCCGACTGGCAAGTTCAACGTCTACAACACCTTGCACGACGTTTACTAGTTAAAGGAAAACAGCATGAACCGCAATCACAACATCCTTCTCACTTCGCTGCTGAGTTTGCTTCTGCCGTTCGCGGCCAGCGCAGCTGAGGAGGAGGGCGCGACGGACATAGGTTCGGCGATTACGTCGGGCAAGGCCACCATCTCTGGACGCTATCGCTATGAGTACGTCGATCAGGACAATATTCTGAAAAACGCTAATGCGTCCACGTTGCGATTGCGGCTGAATTACCGGACCGGCCAGTGGCAAGGCTGGTCCGGGTTTGCTGAGTTCGATCACGTATTCCACGTGTTGATTGATGAATTCAATTCGGGTGCGGGCACCAGTCCAAACAGAACCGAGTACTCGGTTGTCGCAGACCCAAAGGGATCTGATCTAAACCAGCTGTACTTCGACCTCGACCCCAACGATGACTGGAAGTATCGCTTCGGCCGGCAACGCATCCTGCTTGATAACCAGCGCTTTGTCGGTGGTGTCGGCTGGCGTCAGAATGAGCAGACCTACGACGCTTTGACATTGAACACTAAAGCCATCTCAAAAACGGCCTTGTCGTACTCATACTTAAATAGTGTACGTCGTATTTTTGGCCAGACGAGCCCGGTCGGTAAGGAACGCCTCGATGGTCACCTGTTCAACGCCAAGATTACGATCAGCGATGCGTTCTCGGTTACGCCCTACGTTTACTACCTCGACTATGACACGGCACTCGTCAACTCAACGGCGACGTTGGGCGCTCGACTCGCAGGTAGTGCGGGCCTCGGCAGCGGCAAGTTCAAATGGCTGGCTGAGTTTGCGCGGCAGTCAGATGCAGGTGACAACCCAACCAGCTACGACGCAGACTACTATCACTTGAATGGCGCTTACGCTGCAGGCAACGGAATGACGATCGGCCTGGGCTATGAAGTTCTGGGCTCTGATCCGGGTGCCGGCGCGGCTTTCACTACGCCGCTGGCAACCCTGCATGCGTTCAACGGTTGGGCGGATCAGTTCGTCATAACACCCGATGCAGGCCTCGAAGACGTATACGTCAACTTCAAGATGAAGGCCGGCAAATGGAACCTGACGTTTGTGTACCACGACTTTTCGTCCGACACCGGCGGTTTCGACTATGGCAATGAAATCGATGTATCGGGAGCACTAAAGCTTACAGATCGCTACGGCCTGTTGCTCAAGGGCGCGTTCTTCAGTGTGGACTCGTCGTCACCGTTGTTCGACGTTGATACGAACAAGTTCTGGGTAATGCTCACGGCGAGCTATTGATAATCGTAGTCTGCCGTCGCTTCCGGTAATCTTGCCGGTGGTGACGGCAGACACTTCCAAACTATTCGATCGCAGAAGAAAGCTGATGGGCTCGGCCTATCGGCTTTTCTATGATCAGCCCCTGCATCTCGTACGAGGTGAGGGTGTATGGCTGTTCGATGCGGATGGCAACAAGTACCTCGACATGTACTACAACGTACCGCATGTTGGGCATTGTCATCCGCGTGTGGTTGATGCCATTTCAAGGCAGGCGAGCACACTCAATACGCATACGCGCTACCTTCACGAAAACGTACTCAATCTTGCAGAACGCCTGACCGGTAAATTCTCGGACGATCTTGATACTGCGATGTTCTGTTGCACGGGCACCGAGGCCAAT
>CALZHX010000217.1 GCA_945787435.1 uncultured Woeseiaceae bacterium | reverse complement strand
GGCCACCTGGCGGTAGGCGTCGCGGAAGGGCATGCCGTCCTCGGTGACGAGCCGATAGGCTTCTTCGGTGGCAAAAATACCGTCATCGAGCTCGATGTTCTCCGGCAGGAAGCTCAGGCCATCCAGCATGTAGTCCATGATGTCGACGCTGTCCACGGCGAGGTCAATACCGCGAAATAGCGGCGCTTTAAGCCGCTGCAGGTCACGCTGGTATCCCGACTGAAGCTTGGCTGTGATCATTAGCGACTCGTCCAGGCAGCCCTGCGCCGTTGCTGATGATGCGCGTAGCAACTCCAGCACATCAGGGTTGCGCTTTTGCGGCATGATCGATGAACCGGTCGTGACGTCGGCAGCCAGCGCAACGTATGCAAATTCCTGTGTGTAGAAGAGCAGCAGGTCAGTCGCCATGCGGCCAAGATCCTGTAGCAACAAGGTGATCTCGAACAACAGTGTGCTTTCCGCTTTGCCGCGCGACAATTGCGCTGCGGTTACGGGAGTCTGCGTCTCGTCAAAGCCGAGTTTCCTTGTTGTCAGTTCCCGGTCGAGCGGCAAGCCGGGTGTGCCGTAGCCGGCAGCGCTGCCGAGCGGGTTCTTGTTGATGCGGCGCTTCGCTGCGCCAAGTCCTTCGGCGGCGTCGGCAAACGCCTCGTCGAATCCGCCGCACCAAAGCGCAACCGACGAAGGCATCGCGTGTTGCATATGCGTGTAACCGGGTAGCTCGACTTCGCCCTGTCTGCTGCTCAGGCTGGCGATCGACTCACGCAGTTTCTCGATGCGGCCGGTGAGATCGCTCGCGGCATCTCGTAAGTAGAGACGGAGTGCTGTCAGCACCTGGTCATTTCGAGAGCGCCCGAGATGCAGTCGCGCTCCGGCCTCTCCGATCTCCCCGGTCAGTCTCGACTCGAGCGCTGTATGCACATCTTCATCTTCGAGGCTGATATTCCACTCGCCGGCCGCAAAGCTGGTCTCGAGCGCGCCAAGACCGTCGCGAATCGCCGCGCAGTCGTCATCGGTAATCAGCCCGGTTGCCGCAAGCATCTCAGCGTGCGCGATGGAGCCTTTGACATCGTGAGGCACGAGTCGCGCATCGAGCAGATGATCCTCGCCGGCGGTGTAGCGCAGTACGCGCTCGGCAAGCGGCAGACCTTTTTCCCAGAGCCGGGTCATGACGCTGGGCCGGCTTGCTCGGCCGGTGACAGGGCGGCGATGTCATTGACGACCAGGGTTCCAGTGCCCTCGTTCGTAAATACTTCGAGCAACAGGCTATCCGGAACTTTGTAGGAAATGACGTGCACGCGACTGACGCCGTTGGCGAGTGCTGCGTCGATCGCGGCTGCCTTCGGCAACATTCCATCAGCGAGCTTGCCGTCATCCCGGAGCCTGTCGAGCGCTGCACGATCGATGTAACTGATGAGCGACTGCGGGTCTTTGATGTCCTCAAGAACGCCCGCAGCACCGGTCAGGAGTATCATCTTTTCGGCGCCGAGTTCTGCCGCGATCGCGGCCGCGACAGTGTCTGCATTGATGTTGAGTATTGTCCCCGATTCATCACACGACAGCGGGCTGACCACTGGCATCAGGCCATTGTCGAGCTGCTTCACGAGTATGTCGGCTTCGACAGAATCAATGTCCCCGACGAATCCATAGTCGACGGACTCATCGCCGTCACGTTCGACCGGGGGTCTTCGATGTGCGCGAATCAGGCCGGCGTCGATACCACTGATACCTACGGCGGGAATCTGCAGGTCGCGACACGCCGCCAGCACGCGCGTGTTTATCTGCCCGTTGAGGACCATGGTCGCAACGTCGAGCGATGCGCCGTCTGTGACCCGGCGGCCATCGACAAAAGTCGTATCCAGTCCGAGCGCCGTCGCCAGTTGTGTCGACTGAGGGCCGCCGCCATGAATCAGGACAACGCGGACGCCGACCTGGTGCAGTATGCCAACCTGCTCCATCAGGGCGCTGGTCTGGGCCGGGTTGGCGAAGATCTCACCGCCCGCTTTGATTACGAAAACTTTGCCTTTGAACAGGCGGATATACGGCGCGGCGTGTTTGAGCGCCGAGACAACAATCGCGCGGTCTTTCTTTGTCGTCATGATGTGCCACCGAGCATCTGGTGCAGTACCGCCATCTGTGCAAGCATGCGGTTGCGAGCTTCGGGAATGACGATGCTGCGCGGGCCATCGAGCACGGGTTCGCTGACGACGACGCCACGGCGTACCGGCAGGCAGTGCATGAAACGGCAATCTTCCCTCGCATTGTCGAACCAGGGATCATCGACGCACCAGTCGATCAGGTTCTCACGCAGATTCTGGTCGCCGAGCTTGTCGCCGTAGTGCGCTGTTGATGACCAGGACTTCGCGTATATAACGTGCGCACCTTCCATCGCCTCGGTGCGATCGTCTGTCTCTCGCACCGACCCACCGCTTTCCTCGGCCGCGAAAATCGCCTTCTGCATGACCGGTGCCGGTAGCTGAAAACCCTCGGGTCGCAAAACAGTAACGTCCATGCCACGCTTCGCCGCCATGAACAGGGTCGAGGAAGGCACGGCAAGTGGCAATGCCCTGGGGTGATAGGCCCAACTCAGCACAAACTTGCCGTTGTTGGCGGGGACGCCGAAGTCATCCAGCGTTTTCCAGTCTGCGAGGTTCTGACACGGGTGTCCCATCGCGGACTCCATGTTGATGTAAGGCGTATCGATCAGCTGCGTTAGCTCGTTGAACTCAGTCTCGGCGAGGTCATGCTCAAGGTTCTTGCGTTCGGCAAACGCGCGAATGCC
>CALZHX010000216.1 GCA_945787435.1 uncultured Woeseiaceae bacterium | reverse complement strand
GATCGAGGTCGACGGCGAACACATTGTTATTGGTTGCGGTGTTACGCACAGCCAGATCATCAGGGACGCACGCATCATTGCGCACGGAACATGCCTGTCTGAAAGCTGCAGCGTGATCGGCGGACCACAAGTTCGCAACGTAGGCACCCTCGCCGGCAACGTGGCACATGCATTACCGGCTGGTGATGGCACCATTGGCCTGCTGGCATTAGGCGGTGAGATCGAGATCGCAACTGCAGATGGCACGCGCTGGATTCCAATGCAGGAATCGTTTCGGGCGCCTGGCAAAAGTTTCATAGATCGTCATCGCGAGGTGCTGACGAGGTTGCGCTTCAGGCCCACAGGCCCCAGCGAGGGATCGGCCCATCACCGCGTCATGCGCCCGCAAGGCTTGTGCCTGCCCATCATCTCCATGGCTGTGAGGCTGCAGCTGGAAGACGACGACACGATCAGCAATGCACGCATCAGCATGGGGCCGGTCGGGCCAGTACCCTTCCTTGCCGAGGCTGCAATGGAAGTGCTCGTGGGCGGCATTGCCTCGAGCGAACAATTCGAGAAGACCGCCGAGGCAGCGCTGGCGAGCGTCACGCTTCGCTCGAGCAAGTACCGCGCGAGCCAGGAATACCGGGAGGAGATGGTGCGTACCTTCCTGCCTGCCATTCTGAGCCGTGCTGCTGAACGAGCACGTGGAGTCCGCTCATGAGTCGATTGCAGATGAGCGTGAACGGCAGGCCGGTGGACCTCGATGTGCCGGAGTCGCGCTATCTCTCAGAGGTGCTGCGCAAAGACCTGCAGCTAACCGGAACCAAGATAGGCTGCAACGAGGCCGAATGCGGTATTTGCACAGTGCTGGTGGATGGCACGCCCGTGGTCAGTTGCGTCTACCCGGCGTTCAAGGCAAACGGCACAGAGGTCGAGACCATCGAGAACCTGTCGCAGGATGGCGAGCTGCATGCGCTGCAGCAGGCATTCCTGGATCACGGTGCGGTGCAGTGCGGGATCTGCACGCCCGGCGTCATCATGACCGCGAAGGCGCTCATCGAGGAGAAGAAAGCGGCCGGCGAGCTACTGACTGAAGAGCACATCGCCGTTGCTCTCAAGGACACGTTCTGCCGCTGCACCGGCTACCAGAGCATAAGCCGCGCCATCTTGCAGGCCTCCGGTCAGGACGTCCCTCCCCTGGTACCCGTCTCGCAGCACGAAAGTCATTCGATCGGCAAACCGATGCCTAACCTGCAGGCCAGGGACAAGATCACGGGCGAAGCCCGCTTTACCGACGACTATCGATTCGCGGGCATGCTGTACGCGCGTACGAAGCGAGCGAACATCCCGCATGCCAGGATCGTGTCAATCGACACAAGCGCGGCGCGCGACTTGCCCGGCGTTCACGCCGTCCTGACACACGAAGACATTCCGGGCAGAAACCTGCACGGCGTCTTTATCACCGATTGGCCGGTGTTGTGTGCGGACAAGGTCCGGTATGCCGGCGATGCCATCGCTATTGTCGCTGCCGACAGCGAAGAAGTCGCCGCCGCCGCGCTGGACCTGATCGCGGTCGACTACGAAGAATTGCCTGTCATCAGCGACGCGATTGAGGCCGCACAGCCGGGTTCGCCACTTGTGCATGAAGACCGGGCCGAGGGTAACCTGCTCAAGCACATCAAGGTCAACAAGGGCGATATTGCCGCCGGGTTTGCCAAAGCTGACACGATCATCGACCAGACCTATCGAACGCCGGCGACAGAGCATATGTTCCTCGAACCCGAATGCTCGATCGGTGTGCCTGCCGGATACAGCCCGGAGAATTTTGGTGGGATTTATGATGCTGCCGCAGCGCGCGGTGAAACCGCCCGGCATGACAAGACCACGGTTTATGTTGGCAGCCAGATACCTTATGGAGACCGTGACCAGGTGGCCGCAACCCTGGGCCTGGAACCGGATTCGGTGCGCATCGTCGCAACGCTTATGGGTGGCGGCTTTGGTGGCAAGGAAGACATCACAGGTCAGATTCACGCCGCGCTGCTGGCCGAAAGAACCCAGCGCCCCGTCAAAATGTTGTATTCGCGCCAGGAAAGCCTGCTGGTTCATCCAAAGCGGCATGCCACGGTCATTCGCATACGCACTGGTGCGACGCGCGACGGCAAATTGACGGCCGTCGAAGCAACGCTCTACGGCGACGGCGGCGCATACGCCAGTCTCAGTGAGAAAGTGCTGACCCGCGCCAGCACACACGCCGCAGGTCCCTACGATGTGCCGAACGTGAAGGTGGACTGCTTTGCCATGTACACCAATAACGCGCCGAGCGGCGCATTTCGCGGATTTGGCGTGACCCAGAGTTGTTTTGCGGTCGAGAGCAACATGGATTGCCTCGCGGAGCAGCTCGAGCTGGATGTCGTAGAGATTCGCCGCATTAATGCGCTGGACGTCGGATCGGTAACCTCAACCGGCCAGGTCCTGCGCGAAAGTGCGGGGCTGCAGGAATGCATCGATCTCGTCGAACAGGACATGCGCGACGAGGGTTTTCGCTGGACCTGGGAGGAAGGCAACAAGCGCTTCGCCTGGGGCCTGGCCGTTGCGTACAAGAACACCGGCCTCGGCGGCGGCGCACCCGACAAGGCCAGCGCTGAGGTTGAAGTATGGCCGGATGAAAGCAAAGGCACGACCGCCGAGGTGCGTATCTCGTCCGCGGAAATGGGCCAGGGCCTGCCAGCAGTACTTGCCGCCTGCGCTGCTGAAGAACTGGGCATTGAAGCGAGTGCGGTAAATGTATTGCTCGGGGACACCGACTACTGCCCCGATGGCGGTCCAACGACTGCGAGTCGGCAAACGTATGTCAGCGGCAATGCCGTGCGCCTCGCCGCGGCCGAGGCGGCCGCGTGCCTGGAGGCGAAACCGGGAAAGAGCGTTGTCGTCCGGCACGACTACATGGCGCCCGAAACCAAACCGTTGGGTAGCGGCGGCGATATGCACGTCGCGTTCAGCTACTGCGCGCAAGCCGCCTTGTGCGAGATCGACATGCACACGGGTGAAGTAAGCGTCAACAAGATTATCGCGGCACATGATGTCGGTCGCGCCATAAACCCTTTGACGCTGCAGGGACAAATCGAGGGTGGCATCGTCATGTGTATCGGCTACACGCTAACCGAGCATTACATCCAGGAAGACGGCGTTCCCTGGACCGATGTACTGGCCCGCTACAAGGTGCCGAGCATCAGTCACACGCCCGAGATCAGCAACCGCATCGTGGAACACGAGACGTCCACAGGACCGTACGGGGCGAAAGGCGTGGGCGAGCTGCCGAGCATCCCGACCAGCGCGGCCATCACCAACGCAATCTATCGCGCCACAGGCGTACGCATGCGCAGCTTGCCTGTTGATCAGGACGAACTACTGCGAGCAATGCGCGAACAAAACACTGAAGTTGAACTGGCATGGGGCGACCGAAAACCGATTCCGAGCGTCGCTCCTGGAGGCGATCAATGAGCCTGATTCCGAACATTCGCAGTGACATTCTTGAAAAAACGGTCGCTCGTGCGCGCGAGCGCAATATCGTACTGCCGACATTCGCGCAGCAGAAGGATCCACGCCTTGTACCGGCCAGGATATCAGCGAGACTGAAGGACGTCGGTCTGTGGGACATGGATCCCGCGAATCTGTTTCGTATTACCTGGAAGAATGAGCCCGTCGCGCAGGGTGGCGGCTTTGGCGAAGGTAACTGGATCGAGTTCCCGAAATCGTTGACGGGCGTAGACGCAACGATCATCGGCATTGTCGGCAACTGGTTCCCGACTGGCGCGCACAACGTTGGTGCCGCATACGGTTGCCTGGTCCCGCGCCTGGTTACCGGTAACTTTGACCCCGAGACACAAAAGGCCGTGTGGCCATCGACCGGCAATT
>CALZHX010000215.1 GCA_945787435.1 uncultured Woeseiaceae bacterium | reverse complement strand
CCAACTGTGTCACGTTTTAGCCGCAGACATCGCTGATGCGAGTCGATCGCATCCCAGACGGGACGGGCGCTTCAGCAAGTCCTGAAGTCTCGGAAATCGGCCCGGAGAATTTCACATATGGTATGTGAGGCTCAGATTTTGCTCGCGAGGTCGGCAGCAACTCCTGTGTAACGCTCCGGTGTGAGGTCGAGCAGGCGTTTCTTTTCATCATCCGGAATGTCGAGCGTCGTGATGAACTCTTGCAGCAGGTCTTTAGTAACGGCCTGGCCGCGAGTCAGCGCCTTGAGCTTCTCATAGGGCTCCGGAATGCCGTAGCGGCGCATCACGGATTGCACAGCCTCAGCGAGCACTTCCCACGCGGCGCCGACATCCGCATCGATCGCCTCGGTATTAACCTGCAATTTTCCAAGACCCTTGTGCGTAGATTGCAGCGCAATGATGAGATAGCCGATGGCAACCCCGAAGTTACGTTGCACGGTCGAGTCGGTGAGGTCACGTTGCCAGCGGGAGATCGGCAATTTTTCGGCAAAGTGACTCAGCATTGCAGTCGCCATGCCAAGATTGCCTTCGGCATTCTCGAAATCGATCGGATTGACCTTGTGCGGCATCGTTGACGAGCCGACCTCATCTTTGGCGACCCGCTGCTTGAAATAGCCCAGGGAAACATAGCCCCAGACATCCCGGCACAGGTCGATCAGAATGGTGTTGTAACGCACCAACGCGTGCGCATATTCAGCGGTCCAGTCGTGCGGCTCTATTTGCGTTGTGTACGGATTCAGGTCGAGGCCCAGCGACTCGACGAAGCGGCCGCTGATCGCCTGCCAGTCCGCCTCCGGGTAGGTCACGACATGGGCATTGAAGTTGCCGACGGCGCCGTTGAACTTGCCGCGAATATCGACGTCGCGAAACTGCTGCTGCGCACGGTCGAGGCGCGCCACAACATTGGCCAGTTCCTTGCCAAGCGTCGTCGGACTCGCAGTCTGACCGTGGGTCCGTGACAACATCGGCAATGCGGCATGCTCACGCGCCATGGATTGCAGTTTGGCCCTGACTTCGCGCATCTTCGGCAGGATGACATCGGTCCGTGCGGACCGCAGCATCAGTGCATAGGCAACGTTGTTGATGTCTTCGGACGTGCAGCCAAAATGCAAAAAGTCCTTGAGAGGACCGGTTTCGGGCCCATCTCCGAGACGTTCGCGGATAAAGTACTCGACAGCTTTGACGTCATGGTTTGTTGTCGCCTCGATGTCCTTGATGCGTTCAGCATCATCCAGCGAAAAGTCGTCCACGATGTGGTTCAGGACGTCTTTCAATACTGAGGACAACGGCGCGAGTTCGGGCACCGACGCTTCGTCAGCGAGACACTGCAGCCATCGCACTTCGACCCGTACACGGAAACGAATGAGGCCGTACTCGCTGAATATGTCGCGCAGCCCTTCGACCTTGTCGGCGTAGCGACCATCAGCTGGCGAGAGGGCTCTTAGCGTTGACACTTTCATGTGATGAAAACCAGTGTAGACTTGCGCGCGCAAAGCGCGAATGATATCAGCGCGCAGCGTCTTGTGTGCTGCGGCGCCATGATACACGCGCGAGGACGCATGGCATATAGCACGGAGTACTACAGGCAATGAGTAGCAAAGAATATCGCACCGAACATGACAGCATGGGTGAACTTCAGGTTCCGGCGGACGCGTTCTGGGGAGCAACGACGCAGCGGGCCGTCGAGAATTTCCCGATCAGTGGCCTACCGATGCCACGGCAGTTTATTTCCGCGCTCGGTCTCGTGAAATGGGCGTGTGCCGGCGCTAATAATGAACTGGGCCTGCTCAAGAATGATGTAGCCATGTCCATCCAGGCCGCGGCGATGGAAGTCGCCGAAGGCGGGCACGATCGGCACTTCCCGATCGATGTATTCCAGACAGGGTCCGGTACCAGTTCGAACATGAACGCCAACGAGGTCATCAGTCACGTCGCATCTGAAGATCTCGGTGCCGAAGTGCATCCGAACGACCATGTGAACATGAGTCAAAGCAGCAATGACGCCATTCCAACTTGCATTCATGTCAGCGCCGCCATCGCGATTCATGAGCACCTGATGCCAGCATTGCGGCATTTATCGGCTGCGCTGGAGAACAAATCCGAAGAGGTAGGTGACATCGTCAAGACCGGACGTACGCACCTGATGGATGCGATGCCGGTAACGCTTGGACAAGAGCTCGGCGGCTGGCGATCACAGATCGACCATGCCTCAGAGCGACTTAACGACACGATGGGACGACTGACGGAGCTCGCCATGGGCGGCACTGCAGTCGGCACCGGTATCAATGCGCATCCTAAATTTGGCGACAAGGTTGCCGTATTGCTGGCTGAGAAGACCGGTATCGACTTCAAGTCAGCCGCATCCAAGTTCGAGAGCCTCTCCAGCCAGGATGCTGCCGTTGAGGCGTCGGGGCAGCTGAGAGTGCTCGCCGTGAGCCTGACCAAAATTTCAAATGATCTGCGCTGGATGAACTCTGGCCCGTTGGCGGGCATCGGTGAGATCGCTTTGCCTGCTCTGCAGCCGGGTTCGAGCATCATGCCGGGCAAGGTCAACCCGGTAATTCCGGAAGCTGTGGCGATGGTTGCGGCACAGGTGATTGGTAACGATGCGACGGTCGCGATTGGCGGCCAGTCAGGTAACTTCCAGCTCAACGTCATGCTTCCGGTTGTGACGTACAACCTGTTGCAAAGCATCGAGTTGCTGGCCAATGCCTGCATGGTGCTGGCGGACAAAGCGATTGCCGGATTCACGGTAAATGTCGACAAGATAAACGCTGCTGTCGGTCGTAATCCGATCCTTGTTACCGCGCTGAATCCTGTTATCGGCTACGAGCTCGGCGCCGCCATCGCCAAGAAAGCCTACGCCGAGGGCAGGCCGCTGAAGGACGTCGCGCAGGAAATGACAGACCTGACGGACGAGGAACTTGATCGCCTGCTTGACCCTGCTGCCCTTACCGAGGGCGGCATCAAGAATTAGGGCCTGTTAGTACCAGTGGTGATTACGGCCGCACATCTGCGCGAGCGCCTGGCGGCGACGACAAAACCGTCCAATCCGCTTGACGTTGTGGTGCCCAGGGGTACCTACAGCTGGCCTCAGGGCATGCTCGAGAAAATCGCGACGACCCTTAAGCCGGCCGGTGTGCTGATTCCGGTGCGCCGGCACGAGGCAGGGCTTTCCGTCTTGCTGACGCAGCGTTCGGCCGATCTCAAGCATCATGCGGGGCAGGTGAGTTTTCCGGGTGGGCGCATGGAAGAATCTGACGCGGATATCGAAACAACGGCGCTACGCGAAACCCGCGAAGAAATCGGCATATCCGAAGAGCATGTCTCGATCATTGGTTACCTGGAGACGATGCCGACGGTCACGGGTTATGCGGTGACCCCCATTGTCGGCTTCGTCAACGGATCTGTACCACTGGTGATCGACACGACAGAGGTCGAGTACGCGTTCGAGGTACCCCTTTCTTTCCTGACAGAACCGGAAAACCATCGTATGGTGACTCGCGAATGGCAGGGACTGTCATTCCGGATGGTCGAGTTTCACTACGAGGGCCAGCGGATCTGGGGCGCGACCGCTCAGATGCTACTGAGATTTATAAATATCATTAATAAATAATGTCTTATGAGTAGTATCGATAAATTACTTGAGGTCATGGCGCGCCTACGCGACGCTGATGACGGCTGCCCGTGGGACCAGAAACAGGATTTCACATCGATTGCCCCCTACACGGTCGAGGAGGCTTACGAAGTCGCCGATGCTATCGCACGGGAGGACTATGCTGCCCTCAGGGACGAACTCGGGGATCTGCTGTTCCAGGTCGTTTTTCACGCTCAGATGGCCGACGAGGCTGGCTTGTTTGATTTTGACGATGTTGCCGGGACGATCTCTGACAAGATGCTACGGCGTCACCCGCACGTGTTCGGAACTGATGAGGAACGTGCGGCAGGCGCTGTCGATGGTGCCTGGGAGCGTATTAAGGCCGAGGAAAGGGCCGGTAAAGACGACAACAGCGCGCTGGCAGGCGTAGCCGTAGCGCTGCCGGCGTTGAAACGCGCTCATAAGCTCGGAAGAAGAGCCTTCACAGTGGGCTTCGACTGGACTGATCGTCACGGCGTGCGTGCCAAAATCCGTGAGGAACTGGATGAGCTTGAGGCGGCTGTGGGCTCTCGCAGTGTTGCCAGCATCGAGGAGGAGTTCGGTGACCTGTTGTTTGCTGTCGTCAATCTCGCTCGACACCTGGACGTCGACCCGGAGAAGGCGCTGACATCGGCCAATTACAAGTTCGAGCGCCGCTTCCGGGATATGGAAAGCGCCATCGGAGACGACGGCAAAACGGTCAAAAACCAGTCGCTCGAGCTGCTCGACAAGGCATGGCGCGCCGCCAAGAAGCGCGTCGGTTAAGGTTCGATTCACAAACTATTCAGGCGTTGTTCATTGCGCCGGATCTACTCTTGTTCCCAGGCTGACAAAAGGTCAGTCGCTTGGGAATGGAGAGAATCATGAACAGCAAACGAACGATCGCAGGATTGGCCACAGCAACGGCTTTGCTGGCCGTTTCCACTGGCGCCAATGCGGCAGTTTACGACTATGCGAAAGTCATCAGCTCGCAGCCGATAGTTCGCTACGTCAACGTAAAGACCCCTGTTCGCGAATGTTGGCAAGACACCGAGTACTACACCTCCTATGAGCCGCGCCGCAACGCGCCGGGTCGGACGTTGGCCGGTGCGATCATTGGCGGAGTTGTCGGTCACCAGTTTGGCAGTGGCCGCGGCAACGATGCAGCGACGATTGCCGGCAGCATGCTGGGTGCTGCGATTGGTCGTGGGCCGATGCACAGAGTGGAGTACGCACGCCCCGTCGAACGTTGCGAGACTCGCTACCGCAGCCGTCAGGAACAACGCATTGATGGCTACAACGTCGTGTATCGCTACAACGGCCAGAAGTATTCGACCCGCATGCCTTACGATCCAGGTAAGCGCATTAAAGTGCGAGTCGACATCCGGCCCGCCGGGTGATACAGATACGCTATGACTCTGATGCGACTTCTGGCCATTCTCGTTATTTGCTCCGCTATGGCGCTCGGACCGACGAGCGCCATAGCAGATGACCCCGAGGGCATTGTTCTCCGGGTTGCGCAGAACAATGATGGCAAGACGCTCTCCCAGGCTGTTGAGCAGGTGCGACGTCAGACCGGAGGCCGCATTCTGAGTGCTGAGACCAGAACGCAGGGCAATCGCGAAGTGCATCACATCAAGGTGCTGACCAAGGACGGCAAGGTTAAGACGCACAAGGTTCAGGGCCGCAGGCTACGGGGTTAATCAGCATGCGCTTACTGCTAATCGAAGATGACACGACGCTGCGCGAGACGCTGGCAGCAAAGCTAGGGGATGGCGGGTTCGCCGTTGAGCAGGCGGCAGATGGCAAGGAGGGTCTTTATTTCGCCCTCGAATACCCGATCGATCTTGCGATTGTCGACCTGGGGCTTCCGGAGATGTCGGGTCTCGACATCATTCGCAACGTGCGAGAAAAGGGTAAGACTTACCCGATATTGATTCTGACGGCCCGCGATCGCTGGGAAGACAAGGTCGACGGCCTGGAAGCCGGTGCTGATGACTACGTCGTCAAACCATTCCATGTCGAGGAAGTGACAGCGCGGGTGAACGCGCTGTTGCGGCGCACTGGCGGTTGGGCCTCGTCAACGATGACAGCGGGGCCGGTTTCGCTGGATATGTCGCGCCAGGAACTGAAGGTCAACGATGCCAACATTGAGCTGACCAGCTTTGAGTACAAGATAATCGAATACCTGATGGTTCGGGCCGGGCAGGTGATTTCCAAAACAGAATTGACCGAACGGCTTTACGACCAGGATTTCGAGCGCGACAGCAATGTCATCGAGGTATTCATCGGGCGCTTGCGCAAGAAAATGGATCCCGGGAACACGATTAAGCCTATCGAAACCCTGAGAGGCAGAGGCTATCGTTTCGCACTGGAACGCGGCGCTTCAGGCTAATGTCATCCCTTAATGCCCGACTCCTGATTTCGGTCAGTGTGTTGCTGCTATTTTTCTTCGGCGTCACTATCGTCGTGCTCGATACCGCATTTAGCAGCGCCGGCGAGCAGGCGCAAGCCGATATCCTCGATGGCCACCTGATGGCAATTCTTGCCGCCGCCGAAGCAACCGACGACGGCGGTCTCGAATTGCCTCCCGACTTACAGGAACCCAGGTTCGGTGCGATTGGATCGGGACTGTACGCCGAACTGCGAGGCGACGAGGGTGAGCCGGTCTGGCGCTCGCGATCTGCGTTGGGAATCGACATTCCGGTCGGTGAGCAGCCACAAAGCGGCGTACGCCTGTTCCTCGATGAGGTACTGGCAG
The DNA here is from genome assembly GCA_945787435.1 of uncultured Woeseiaceae bacterium. GTDB lineage: Bacteria > Pseudomonadota > Gammaproteobacteria > Steroidobacterales > Woeseiaceae > UBA1847. The sequence continues at coordinate 2,783 of CALZHX010000215.1, read as the reverse complement.
ACGGAACGCCGGTGCTGACTTTGAGCCTAGCTGTGCAATGGGAACTGCCAGACGGAAATTACCGCCCATTTGTCTTCAAGGTAGCTGAGAGCCTCGAGTCCTTTAATGCACAGCTTGCACAGTTCAGGCGACAGTTATTCGGCTGGTTTGCGGCGGTTGCCGTGATCATGTTGCTGTCAATCTCGATGCTGCTGCGCCACCTGTTACGGCCGTTGCGTCAGATCGAGAACGAGATCGGTGAGATCGAGCAGGGCGAGCGCGCGACTTTGTCGGGGCAGTTTCCAACCGAACTGACAGGTGTTGCTCGCAACATGAACCTGCTGATTGACAGCGAGCGCGGTCGATCAGAGCGCTATCGCAATACCCTCGGCAACCTTGCACACAGCCTGAAGACACCACTTGCGGCCATGCGCTCACTGTTGGATCGGGGAGAGGCAGGCAAGGTGGCTGGCAAGATCAACGAACAGATCGATCGCATGGACGAGATCGTTCGCTACCAGCTTAGTAAGCCCGCAAGTTTACAGGCGAAGAACCTCGTTCTGGTTCACGTGCCGGTTGCCCCGGAAATCGAGCGGCTCGTCGCGGGGCTGAGCAAGGTTTACCACGACAAGAGTCCGCAGATCGAATCATCAATTGATGAAGGCATGGACTTTCGTGGCGACAGTGGCGACTTCCTCGAAGTGGCTGGAAACCTGCTCGATAACGCCTGCAAATGGTGTGAGCGCAAAGTTCGTGTAACGATTGGCTATCCAGGTAACGGCGATGGCTACAGCGGCCTGGTGCTGGTTGTTGAAGACGACGGTCCGGGCATTCCGGCCAATGCTGCAGAAGCATTGCTGCAGCGTGGTACGCGTCTCGACGAATCAACCCCCGGCCACGGTATCGGGCTGGCGGTCGTAAAAGACATAGCCGAGTCCTACGGCGGCAAACTCGAGATTAGCCGATCAGAACTCGGCGGCGCCAGGTTTCGCGTTACGATCCCATCTTCTTAGTCAAATGCAGAATGGGTTCCACGAACTCGATCGGCATCGGGAACACGATGGTATTTGTCCGCTCATTGGAGATCTCTTTCAAGGTCTGCAGGTAGCGCAGCTGCAATGATTGCTCTTCGGACGCAAGAATCTTGGCCGCCTCGGATAGCATTGTCGCAGCCTGTTTCTCACCTTCGGCGTTGATGACCTTGGCGCGCCGCGCACGTTCGGCCTCGGCCTGCTGCGCTATCGCGCGAATCATGCTCACATCAAGATCGACATGCTTGATCTCAACATTGGCAACCTTGATACCCCAGTTATCCGTGCGCTGATCGAGCAGGTTCTGGATGTCTGTGTTGAGTTTGTCGCGTTCTGCGAGCATGTCATCGAGTTCGTGCTGACCCAGCACCGATCGCAATGTGGTTTGTGAAAGCTGGCTTGTTGCCTCGAACACATTCGCGACGCGAATTACGGCCTTTTCCGGATCGACGATTCTGAAGTAAATAACAGCGTTGACCTTGACCGATACGTTGTCGCGGGAAATCACGTCCTGCGTCGGCACATCCATGACGACGACGCGCAGATCGACCTTGGTCATTTTTTGCAGGCCGGGCACAAGAATGATCAGGCCAGGTCCTTTTACTGTCTGGAATCGTCCGAGGAAGAAAATGACACCTCGTTCGTATTCTTTCAGAATCTTGATGGCGTTGAACAGGATCACCGCAAGGATGACGGCGATAAAGCCTAGTAGTGTTATTGGCATGTCAGATTTCCTCTTTCGTTATTCTTGATCGACCGGATCTTCGTCAGCCACGGACTCTAAAGGCTCAACCTCCAGAACAAGGCCATCGATCTTGTGGACGCGGACTTCCTGGTCTTTGGCAACTGGCGATGAACTCCTGGCGGCCCAGGATTCACCTTCCAGCCAAACATGTCCTTCTCCGCTGAAGGACTCTGTCGCGATACCAACGGTATGCAGGATTCTCTCGGCACCGCTGACCGCTCCACGCCGTTGCAATCGAATCAGGTAGCTCGCCAGCCACAGCAGGAATGCACCAAACACCACTGCCATACCGACGACAAATGATATGGAAATACCGAAGCCGGGAATGCCGCTATCGAACATCATAATGGAGCCAAAGATGAGGGCTGCCAGGCCACCCAGCCCTAATGCCCCGAAGCTTGGGGCGAACGCCTCCGCAATGATCAATATGACGCCAATGACGATCAGGATCAGACCGGCATAGTTGACGGGCAATACCTGCAGCGCATAGGCCGCCAGCAGCAGGCAGATCACACCAACGACGCCCGGGACAATGGCGCCCGGGCTATAGCCTTCGAACCACAGGCCGTAAATGCCGATCATCACGAGCAACAAGGCGATTTCCGGGCTCGCAATGACATCGAGAACCTTAAGGCGCCAGCTGCGCTCGAATTTCTCGATGACGACACCCTCGGTATCGATGACGTGCGTTTCATTGTTCAACATGACTTCGCGGCCGTTGATGGCACTGAGCAGTTCGTCACGATCGGCGGCAATCAGATCGACGACATTGTTCTCCACCGCCTCCGTGGCCGTCATCGTTGCGGCATTCCGGACCGCGTCTTCCGCCCAGTCGGCGTTTCGTCCCTGGGTTTCCGCCAGGCCACGGATATAGGCAATCGCATCATTCATGACTTTGCGACCCATTGCCGTGTCCGCAACCGGTTCGTCCTCGTCATCTGCAGCTTCAGTGTCGCCTTCCTCGGCTTCATCCGAGGCCGGCTCGTCGTCGCTGCTGCCCGGGTCTGCGCCGGTAAGGTTGACCGGTG
>CALZHX010000214.1 GCA_945787435.1 uncultured Woeseiaceae bacterium | reverse complement strand
GAGATAGACGATGCGATAGTCGGCCTTGAACGGCCACACGAACCGCATTCCCCATAGAGCGTTGGATTCCTTGTCGACAATGAATCCCTTCGGGTTGTATTCCTTGGCCTTGCCGTCGTAGCCGTCCTTGTTGAAAGTGAATTGCGTCGCTATTGTCCCGTCGTCGTTGAGCCGATAGGTCTCGACCGCGTTATGTGCTCCTTTCTCGAGGAAAGTCGGTATGTTGGCAATAACGTACCAGGGCCCCATGAAGCGCTCGATATCTACATGATCGACCGTTTTCATCTCGGATCCTTTCGACGCACAGCCTGCCAGCAGTGTCGCCGCACAACCTGCCAGGAAAACTTTCTGCAGGAAGCCCATGTCACGACAACTCATAGCGGATGATGTGGCCGCCCTTTGCAACCGATTCGAGAGCAAGCCACTCGTCGTCTGCCGAATACCAGAGCGTCACATCTACCTCATAAGCCGTAAGCCGGAACCGGGTTGCATCTACCGGCTGGCCGCGAACCTCGAGCATTTCCGTGCCTACTACCTCCACATTGACATCAACATATTCGCCGGTTTGCGGGTTTAGCAGTCGTGACTCGTTAAGAAAGTCCGGGTTCCAGTAAGCGAAGCTCATGACACATTCCGGCAATTGCACGGCGGCATCGCCATAGTCGACGGTGAAGCCATCAGCGGTTTTTTCGCCAGATACCTCGATGCGGTCACCATTCGCATTTGTGTTCGCATCGAATCCCAGCAGGCAGTTGTCAGACCACTGCTCCGCGTTGTTGTGCTCATAGCGGTAGACCGGAATGCGCAGAACCGTAACCTTGAACCTGGCATTGCTCTGCACGCGCGTACCGTTGCCGTCATCAATGACTTCGAATAAGTGGCTACCGACATGTTTGTCGTTAAGGTAAACCGTAAAGTCGTAACGTCCACCCTCGCTCGCCTGCGCGGTGCCTGGCGCAACGAAGGTCAGGATAAAAAGGCCAATAAATAACAGGCCGGGAAATTTGCGTCTCATCAGTTCGATTCCTCAATGTGTGCCGGACGCCGTGACGGTCCCGGAAAGAATGCGTTGGTGCGACGGATGTAGTCCGAGTACTCGGGCCGTCGCTCCTCTATTGTGTTCTCCAGCATGGCCACGCCTGACACCTTGAGCAGGAGAAAACTCATAAGTAGCGGTGATGCGATACTCCACCACCCACCGGCGGAGACAGCGAACAGGTAGAACGCCCACCAGATGCAGAAATCACCGAAGTAGTTTGGGTGCCGTGTAAATTTCCAGAGGCCCGTATCCAGCACTCGGCCGCGATTTTCAGGGTTGCGCTTGAAGCGTGCGAGTTGATAGTCACCGCCAGCCTCGAATACAAACCCTATGATCCATATCGCTGCCGCGAAGATGTCTATAACGCCCAGTTCATTGCCGGACGAAATCGCTGGTAGCAGCGGTAACGCAATAAACCAGGCAAGCACTCCTTGCAGCCCGAAAACGATGTACAGGCTCTTTAGGGCAAAACCGGGCTCGTTGTTTTTGCGTATGGTCTGGTAGCGATAGTCTTCTTCGCTACCCCAGTTACGCGCTGTGATGTAGACAGACAAGCGCAGCGACCAGATTGCGACCAGCACCAGGACAAGTTTGCCGCGGACCGACAGTGCTTCGATCTCGAACGCGAAAACAGCGGCCGCGAGCAAGAAAAACAACGACCACAGGCTGTCGACAAAGCTGACGTCTTTTTTGACTACGCTGAATAGCCAGCTAATAAACCCGACCAGGAGAATAGCGAGCAGCGCGATTGTGTATGCATGCTGCATCATTACGACCGCTCCGCGATCCAGTTACGGCGCCTGCCCGGCATCCCGTCAAGGATTTCAGAGAGCCACATCAGGATAGGCATCATGACCGCCCAGCCGATTGCCAGTGCAACGAGCGCGGCGACCTGGTTGCTAAGCACTATGCCACCGAGCGCCTGCCCGGCGATGTACGCAGCGGGGCCACCATATAATCCAAAAAATGCTGCAAGCCGAGGTTTGCCGCGCAGCCAGCGCATCGATACGTTCAGCGTCGTTCCAAATAACATCCACATTGAGATGATCCAGTACGGCGCCATGTAATTGCTGAACAGGCCTGACGTATACGTAACCCATCCTGCCGCGACGAGCACGCTATCGAAACTTGCGCCGAGCAACGCACAACTCAGAATCAGCAACACCTCTTCAAAAGGCTTGCGCGCAAACCGCAGGTGAATGGCAACAGCGACAACCACAGCGAGCGGACCGATCCACGGGATTTGTTGAGCTCCGCCTATCACGGACCGGAACCAGGCAACCTGAAAAACTGCAGCATTAATGAGAAGCATCATTTCAGCTCACCGTCTTTTTAAACAAGTAATGACCGACATACCATTCGTGCCCTTCGTCATAGTCGAAGAGCTCAGCGCAGGCCATGAAAAAGATACGCCAGCGCTGCCACCACAGGGATGCGTCGGCCTCCCCATAACACTTGGCGAGAATCGGTCTGATCGAATCTTCGTTTGCGTCCATACGCTCGAGCCAGGCATTGCAGGTGCGCGCATAGTGCTGGCCGTTCCAGTGCCAACGCTTGTCGATGCTCAGGTGGTCCGCGAAACGCAGCGGCAGATCAGAACTCGGCATTATTCCGCCTGTAAAGAAATACCTGCTCATCCAGTCGCCCGGGCCCTTGTCGATATACTCGTAAGGCGTCGTTCTGTGGCAGAAGATGTGCATAAAGAACTTTCCTTCAGGCGACAGCCACTCATTGATGTTGCTAAACAACTCGCCGTAGTTGCGCATGTGCTCAAACATCTCAATCGAAACGACGCGATCGAATTTCTTCTGAGTATCGAAATCATTCATGTCACAGACGATGACGTCGATGTTCTCGATCGACCGCTCTTCAGCCCGTGCCACTATGAATTCGCGTTGCGAGCTCGAGTTCGAAACCGACGTTACCGTGGTGTTCGGGTAGTGCTCTGCAATCCAGAGCGACAATGATCCCCAACCACAGCCGAGATCGAGAACTGCCATGCCGTCCTCGATACCAGCTCGTTCAACCGTGAGCTGCAACGCAGCCGACTCCGCTTCCGACAGGTTGCTTACGCCATTCGGCCAGTAGCAGCAGCTGTACTTGAGATTCTCACCCATGACTTGTGCGAAGAAACCAGCGGGAACTTCGTAGTGTTGCTGGTTTGCCAGATCGGGCACGAGCGCGATTGGCGATTCGTTCATCATCGCTACGAAGCGATTAAGAGTATTCGCCGCAAACTCGACATCGCCGGAGTGAATCTCCTTACGCTTGGACTCGAGCAGTCTGCGGATGCCGGCACGAATGACGGTATCAGGTACGAGCCCCATTTCGGTCCAGCTAACGGCTTTTTCAGTAACGACACGCATAGTCGTCTCCAACATCATTTGCAGAGCAATATACAAATGAGGCTGTGAGGCAACAATGGCCTGGAAGGGATTGTTACAACCGCTTACAAAGGGCCCGCCAGCTACGCGGCCGGGATGATCACTTCGAAGGTGGCGCCTCGGTCCGCTTTGCTGACATACGTCAGTTTTCCGCCATGCGCACCGGCGACCAGGCTTGCAAGATAGAGGCCGAGGCCGGTGCCGCCAGAGTCGCGCGTGCGCGACGGATCGCTGCGATAGAAGGGTTCGTCAAGGTGCTCGGCCTGGTCCGCGGAGAGCCCGGGACCATGGTCGGAAACGGTTATCAACAGGTCTCCGTCTCTAATAGCGACCACTACGCCCACGGGGCCATCTTCCGCGGTCGAGTAGCGCAGTGCGTTGCTAACGAGATTCTTCAGCAGCAGCGCCAGCCGCGCATCGTCAACACTTGCAACAACATCCTCTTCAGGCATTTCAAGCTGAATTCGATCTTGGTCCCTGGAGAAGAAATCGTCGATCAGACCATTCACCAGGTCATTGATGACGACACTCGAACGGTTGAGATGCGCATGTCGGTCATTCAGGCGCTCGGCCTCGAGTAATGACACGACGATCTTTTCCATCTCGGTGATCTCTGCCCTGAGACTGTCGACATTATCCTGCTCGTCAAAGAATTCGAGGCCCAGCCGCATTCTTGACAATGGGCTTCGCAGTTCGTGGCTCATTCCAAGAAGCAGTGTGCGATAGGCGTCCAGCATGCTCTGGACGTCTTCCGCCATGCGATTGATATCGTCCGCCAGATCACCCAGCTGGTCATGGCGGATATTCTCGATGCGGTGATCAAAATGACCTTTGCCAATATGGGCAGCGCTCTCACGGATCGTACGAATTGGCCGAAACAGCCATATCACCGCACCGTAACCGAGCAGCAGGAAGGTCAATCCGAGACCAATTACGAGCGGGACGAGAGCGGGCCCGTCCGGAACATCAGAAATTCGCGGCGTCGAAATGGCGATGTCGTAGCCGCCCTGCCGCATGAGCAGAAAATCATGACCATCGAGATCAGCGAAATCGATGCCCTGCAGCTCATTCACCCACGCATCGGGGCTGTCGCTGAACCTCGGGCTCGGTGCAAAGTCGAGCTGATCAAGCTGCGGAAACGCGGGATCGGAAGCCCAATCCACGTCAGGGCCCAGTATTCGAATGTCGACGGGCACTCGTTCGGTGATGGCAATCGCACGATCAATTCGCGGCGGGACACCAATGTCCTCACGCACATAGTTCACGTGCAAGGACAAATGCCCGCTTATCAGGCCACGGATTTCATCGCTGTTGTAAAACCGCTGAATGGCTTTGACGGTGCCAAAAACAAACAGCCCGCCGAGGACAATAAAGATCGCCAGCAGGCGAAAGGACAGGGATCGCGATAGTTGACTAAGCATCCGATAGGGGTATGCCGGTGAAGGAGTAGCCGCGGCCCCAAACGGTCTGGATGAATCGGAACGGCTTACTGGAATCACCAATTTTTTGCCGCAACCGGCTGACCATGATGTCCACCGAACGAGTCAGTATTGCTGCGTCGATGCCCCGCAATTCGCTGAGAATGTCATCACGCGACAATTTCCTCCCCGCCCGGCGCGCGAGTATGACCAGCAGTTCGAATTCCATCGACGTCAGATCGACCGAAGATCCGTCAACGACAACGGTCCGTTTCTCGATGTCTATCGCCATATCCTCGAACTGCATCTCACCGGCGGTTGAGCCCGCAGATTCGGCACGTCGCAGTGTCGCCTGGACACGTGCGACCAGCTCTCGCGGTTCAAAGGGCTTGCCAATGTAATCATCGGCCCCCAGTTCGAGCCCTGACACCCGGTCAATAACGTCCCCTCGGGCAGTCAGCATGATGATCGGGATATTGCTGGTCTTGCGCACTTCCCGGCAAATTTCAAAGCCGTCTTTTCCGGGAAGCATTACGTCAAGAAGCAGCAGGTCCGGCTCTTCCCGTTGCAATTTCTTGAAACCTTCCACCGAATCGTAGGCGCACGAAAGGTTGATGCCGAAGCGCTTCATGTACGCCTGCAGCAAGTCGGAGTGTTTCCGATCGTCATCAATAAGTAAGACCTTGGACATGGCGCGATGATACGCCCTATGAGACCGCTATGCCTGCTGTTAGGACCTGCCGATACATTTCGAAACATTCTGAAATTTCTGTGAAACCCTCCCGATCGCCTCCCCTGCAAAACTGACCGCTGTCAATTAACGAAGCCAACGAAGGACTCAACATGAAATTTACCAAAACACTTATCTTGCTATGTGGCGCACTATTTCTCGCCGCATGTGATTCGGACAACAATTCGAACAACCAGGCCGCCGAGGAATTCTTCGCGTTGCAGGTACTCCATGCCTCGGCGGATGCTCCCGCCGTTAACGTCTACGTAGATGGCAACCTGGTACTTGAAAATGTCGACTACAAAGACGGTTCAGCGCAACTCGGCCTGCCAGTTCGTGAACTGCCTTACCGTATCCGTGTGGACGGCATCCTGCCCGGCGGCGACGTAACCGTTATCGGCCCTGCCGAGATCAATTTCGAAGCGGACACCGTCTACACGATCGCAGCAATCAACTCGGTTGCCGATATTGAGCCAGCCATCATTTCTCAACCGGACGTACCGGTCACCGCGGGCTCGGCACGACTTTTTGTCCTGCATGCAACGCCTGGCGCTGCTCCGGACTTCTCGCTGCCCGTCGACGTCTATGTGGACGCCTACAGTGAACCGAATGCTCCAATTGGCACATCGGCGCCGCTGACGTTTGACTTCAGGGAAACACTTGGCCCGATCGAGATCGCTGCCGGTGATTACCAGGTTCGCGTGACGCTTTCGGGAACTGACACCGTTGTTTACGACTCTGGTCTGCTTCCGCTTGTAGGTGGCGACGACCTGACGCTTGCAGCAGTACCGAACGTAAGCGGTGGCCCGGCTGCAGTCGGCCTGGTGGCATTGACCGGCAGCGGTTCTGCCGAAGTTCGCGACGTGAACACACCGACCGGTCTGCGCGTTGGCCATCTCTCACCAGACACACCCAATGTCGACGTTGTTGTGAACGGCGGTGTGTACCTCGCAGACGTGCCGTTTCCCGCAGTGACCGATATTGCAGCACTGCCTGGCGACACCTATAACGTTGCTATCCAGGCAGCCGGCAACCCGGGTGTTGTTCCGATCGGTCCGGTTGACCTGACACTGGAAGCAGGTACCTGGTACTCGGTCCTGGCAGTTGATTTCTTCAACAACATCGAGCCGCTCATCCTGACCGATGATGCGCGCCCGGTTGCCACCAACGCCAAGGTTCGTATCGTGCATGCATCACCGACCGCCCAGGACGTCGATATCTACCTGACTGCTCCAGAAGCTGGAATCGCTGACGTCGATCCGACGCTGTCGTCGGTTCCGTTCAAGGCCAACACAGGTTACCTGGCACTTGCAGAAGGTGACTACGACGTCACCGTAACGCTTCCGGGTACCAAGGACATCGCGATTGGTCCTGCGACCATCTCTATCGCCAATGGCGGTGTTTACACGGCCATCGCTCGCGATCCACTTCCTGGTGAAATGGAATTCGGTCTTATCGTCCTCGCTGACCAGCTCACGGACGACGAAACCTGATACCTGGTTTAACCCTGCGCATTCATGCGCTCCCCCTTGATCCCCGCTTCGGCGGGGATTTTTTATTCAGGCTTTCGCAGTCTCAAGATGAAGCGATCGCTATCGCCGCGCAATGTCGGGTCAAACACACCTCTCGTATGATCGTCTTCGGCGTGGGCCAGAAGATCACTCTTTGCCTCGATGATATAGCCCGCTTCGACGACAACCTCGTCGACCAGCGAGGGCTCAATGCGATGCAGGCTCGTGTTATCTGCGCCCGGATTGCCGACGTGGTCGATAAGCCCGAGTGTGCCACCGGGTTTCAGTGCATTGAAGATCGCCGCGAGAAATTCTGCGGCCGCTTCTTTGCCCTGGCGGTTGTAGATATCGTGGAAATTGAGCGCCGTGAATGCAAAGTCGATGCTGGCCGGCGTCAGTGCTGCTTCAGAAACTGCCGCATTAATCCGTTCAACATTCTCGAGCCGGCCACCGTCCAGACGTGCGGACAACAGCTGGTCGTAGTAGCCATCGCGAAACGCCAGCACGCCTGCCGAGTTCTGGCTCAGCACTTTGCCCTCAGGGCCCACCGCAATGGAAATGACCTCGGTATACCAGCCACCGGATGACCAGATATCGAGCACGGTGTCGCCTGAGCGCAAACCGAGAAACATCAGCACCTGGGCTGGCTTGCGCTGCGCATCCCGCGCCTTGTCATCGTCACTACGATTCGGCGCGTTCGACAGTTCGTCAGCGAGCATTCTCGTCTCATCGGCCACTACGGCGCTGAAAGGCAACATCAACGCGCAGCAAAGCACTAACAATGTTCTCATCTGGCGGCCTCCCGGAAAAAAACAGGTTTTTTTTGGTGCCATGGATAATAGCAGTGATATGCTGCGCCGCTGAAACATTTTACTGACCCATTCACACAGGTATCACTAATGAAAACTGCCAAACATGCCACCCTAATTGCTCTGCTATTCGTCGTTTCTGCCGCCTGGGCCGGGGACGAGGAAGCCGTGATGGAACGACCATCAATGTCTGCAAGCCAATCGAGGACGGTTTCGGCCGTAGTCGAAGCAATCGATCATGAAACCCGTATCGTCACCGTACGCAAAGCCGACGGTGAGGAACTGACTTTTACCGCCAGCGAAGAAGCCCGCAATCTCGATCAGGTTAGTGTCGGCGATGTGCTGCTCGCCGAGTACATCGAGTCGATCGACATCCGCGTGCTCGCAAACGACGGCATGGAGCCAGAAGCGGCAACCGCCGGTGCGGTCGCTCGCACCAAAAAAGGTCAGATGCCTGGCCTTGCGGCGATGGAACAAACCGTTATTACGGCAACCGTTGAAGACATCAATATCGAAGCGAATACCTTCAAGCTGAAAGGACCGGACGGCACGGTTAACGAGTACACAGCACGCAACCCGGAAAATCTTAAGCGTTCGAAGGTCGGTGACCTGGTTGTCATCACCAAGACTGACGCAGTAGCCGTCGTTGTCGAGAAAAAACCCGCCGAGTAGGTCTTTCCAGAGCAATCGTGTCGCCAAAACTGGCGACACGATTGTTACGCGGACGTATCTGCGATCGTCACAACAGCTTCGATGCATCTCGACGAGTGCGCCATAGCAGAAACAGTGCCGGAATCACCACCAACGTCAGCAATGTCGCGCTGATCATGCCGCCGACCATGGGTGCGGCGATGCGACGCATGACCTCGGACCCGGTGCCACTGCCCAGCATAATGGGCAACAGGCCCGCGATGATCGCTGCAACCGTCATGATGATGGGTCGCACGCGAAGTAGTGCGCCTTCAACAACAGCCTCTTTGATGTCGTCGTTATCCCGCGCGGCCTGGTTCAGGTAAACGAGCATGACGACGCCGATTTCGGCCGCTACACCGGCGAGTGCGATAAACCCGACGCCGACAGCAACCGACAGGTCGTAGCCGAGCAGGAACAGCAACCAGAGCCCGCCGATTAACGCCATCGGCAATGTACCGAGAATAATCGCGACCTCGGCGAAACGCCGGAAGTTGAGATACAAAAGCAGCACGATTATCGCGAGCGTTACCGGGCCAACTACCATCAGGCGCTCTTTGGCGCGAACCATGTATTCGTATTGCCCCGACCATGCAAGTGAGTAGCCGGCAGGCAAGTCCACACTGTCGGCGACGACGCGCTGCGCCGCAGCGACATATGAGCCAACATCGCGGTCGGCAATGTCGACGTATGTCCAACCATTTAGTCGCGCGTCTTCACTTTTGATGACAGGCGGCCCATCAACAACCCGAACGTCTGCGACATCTGCCAGCGCTATGCGAGCGCCCTGCGGCGTAACGATCGGCAGCAACCTGAGCTGCTCGACCGAGTCGCGCACTCG
>CALZHX010000213.1 GCA_945787435.1 uncultured Woeseiaceae bacterium | reverse complement strand
GTTCTCGCGGAGCTTGATGAAATAGCAGTTCTCGGCGAAGCCAGCGGTTTCGATCAACAGCGGCTTGTCGTAGCGTTAGCAGATCGCCGAGACGGCGCGGACATTGGCCAATGAAACCGGCTGACCGCCGCCTGAGTTGTTGGTAATAGTCACCATAATCAGCGGAATTTTTTCAGGTCCATGCTCGGCAACGACTTTCTCGAGCGCAGCGATGTCCATGTCACCCTTGAAAGGATAGTCGGAGTCGAGATCCTCGGCTTCGGGACAGGGAAGGTCGAGCGCCTCGCCACCGTTGTACTCGACGTTTGCACGCGTGGTGTCGAAGTGCGTGTTGTTCGGCACAATCGAGCCGGGCTGCACCATCACTCCAAACAGGATGTGCTCTGCCGCACGGCCCTGGTGCGTCGGGATGACTTGCTCGAAGCCAAAGATGTCTTTCACCGTGTCGCGGAAGCGATACCAGCTGCGCGCGCCCGCGTAGGACTCGTCGCCGCGCATCATCGCAGCCCAGGCTTCCGCCGACATCGCACTCGTTCCGGAGTCCGTAAGCAGGTCGATGATGACGTCCTCTGCCGCCAACAGGAACGGGTTGAAATGGGCCGCTGTGATCAGCCGCTCACGCTCCAAACGCGACGTGAGCTTGATCGGCTCGACCATCTTGATGCGAAAGGGCTCGAAAATGGTTTTCATGAATCGCCTCGTTAGTCGATCTGCGCAAAGCGGGCCTGGAAGAAACGCAGAACTTCAGGCTCGTAAGTGAAGCGTAGACCTTTGATCTCGTCTCTGCGCTGCACAACTTCCTCGACTGCGCCAACCGTCACATCCATATGCGCCTGCGTGTAGACGCGGCGCGGAATGGTCAGGCGCACGAGTTCGAGACTGGGTTTGTGGTTTTCGCCCGTTGCCTTGTCGCGGCCGGCGGAGACGATGCCGCGCTCCATGGAACGCACGCCTGACTCGACGTATAAAGCTGCGGACAACGCCTGTGCCGGGAAATGATCCTGTGGGATGTTCGGCAGCATCTTCGTCGCATTGAGGAACACGGCGTGGCCGCCAATCGGATTGACGATGGGGATGCCGGCTTCCCGCAAACGGCGGCCGAGATACTGAACCTGGCCAACACGTGCGTGTATGTGTTCGTCTTGCACGCTTTCGGTGATGCCGATCGCGAGTGCTTCCATGTCCCGCCCGGCCATACCGCCATAGGTGTGCAGGCCCTCATAAACAACAACGAGTCCACAGGCTTTCTCGTAGAACCTGGCGTCATTCATCGCGAGGAAGCCGCCGATGTTGACCATTGCGTCTTTTTTCGATGACATCGTTGCCGCGTCGGTGAGCGAGCAGATCTCGTACACGATCTCCTTTATCGACGTATCCAGGTAGCCCTCTTCGCGCCGTTGAATGAAATGCGCGTTCTCAGCAACCCGGGTCATGTCATGCACCAACAGGATGTCGTGCGTGTCACACCATGCTCGCATCTGTTTGAGGTTGGCCATCGAGATCGGCTGACCGCCGGCCATGTTGACGCAGGTTGCGATGCAGACGTACGGGATCTTGTCGGCACCCACTTCGTCGACGAGTGCATCCAGCTTGTCGAAATCTACATTACCTTTGAAGGGGTGCTCAGAATCGGCGTCGTGTGCTTCATCGATGATGACATCAACAAACGTTGCCCCGGCCAGTTCCTGGTGCAGGCGTGTGGTCGTGAAGTACATGTTGCCTGGAACATAGTCGCCCGGTGAAATCAGGATCTGGCTCAGAATGTTCTCGGCGCCGCGGCCCTGGTGGCAGGGAACCGTGTACTTGTAGCTGTAGTACTCCTCGACCGTATCGCGCAAACGATAATAATTGCGACTGCCCGCATAGGCTTCGTCGCCCATCATGATGCCGGCCCATTGGCGGTCGCTCATTGCGCCCACACCTGAGTCGGTCAGCAGGTCAATGTAGACATCTTCGGAGCGCAGCAGGAATGTGTTGTAGCCAGCTTCTCGTATCGCGTTGAGACGGTCCTCACGGCTGGTCATCTTGATCAGCTCGACCATCTTGATCTTGTAGGGTTCGGCCCAGTTTCCGGTCGTCATTTCTCCACCTCATGAGTTTTACACGGTGGCATTTCATCCCTCGCCGGCGCGGAGCTGGCGAGTGGCCGTGGAGAAATAGTAGAACCTCGGTCGGGGCGCACCAATACGTAAATGTACGGCGCGCCCGTAAGTAAGTGCTAGTGACTCTGCTGCCTGCGTTCAGCCTGGTGAGCTGCGAATTCCTCGGCGCTGATCCCACCGTCATCATCAGTATCAATGTCTTCGAAAGTCGGTGCATTGGCCAGCCCCTTCATCTTCCGACCTTCCTCGGCATGTTTGGCAATCCTTTCAGAACGTGCTTTGTAGAACTCCTCCGACACGATCTCGCCGTCGCCATCAAGGTCAAAATCGCTGAACGACGGCATATTCATGCCTTTTCCCTTGCCCATGCCCGGACCCTCGTTCTGCGCTGACACAGGGCTGCACAGCATAGCTGCCGCGATCGCTGCCAAAACTGCGAAAGTGTTTGTTCTCATTGTTCCTGCTCCTCACAATGTTACTGACTCGAATGGCCTATCAGCACAAATGCTGATAGGCCGCGCTATTTCGTGGTTGCTACCATTAATCGCAATCTTGAGGTTGCAGTGTTTCCACCCGATTTCCGGAACGATTGAAATTGTTACAGACTGTTTCCAATGAACGCCGAAACGCACCACAAACAGACGACTGACTCACACTTGCTGGTCGTGGACGACGATGCCGGTATCCGCGAACTGTTGACGCGCTACCTGGCCGAGCAGGGGTTCCGTGTTACCGCGGTTGAGGACGGCGAGGAAATGGACGCCTGGCTGGCAGATAACACTCCTGACCTGGTCATTCTGGATCTGATGCTACCGGGCGAAGACGGCCTGTCGCTCGCACGCCGCCTACGGAGTGAGCACCGGTTACCCATCATCATGATCTCGGCCCGCGGCGAGGAAATTGATCGCATCGTCGGCCTGGAGGTCGGGGCCGATGATTATCTTCCGAAGCCGTTTAATCCGCGTGAACTCCTGGCTCGCATACGAGCGGTGCTACGGCGCAATTCTCCGATCACCGGCGCCGAGGCGGAAACGGGTGACGATTACGCGTTCGGTCCGTTCAGGCTCGAGCCAACAAAGCGCGTCCTGTATCAGGGTGATGCCGAGGTCGATCTGTCGAGAGCTGAATTCGAACTTCTGCATGTACTGGTCAAACACCCCAATCGGGTACTCAGCCGGGACTTCATCATGGAATGCCTGAGTGGCATCGACAGGGACCCGTACGACCGGAGTATCGATGTCCGCGTTACGCGATTGCGGCACAAGATCGAAGACGACCCGGCTCAGCCGAGGTACGTACGCACAGTCTGGGGAATCGGGTATCAATTCAACCCTGAGGACTCGCCAACTTGAAACTGACGCCGCGATCCCTGCTCGGGCGCACCGCCGTCACGATCTCGCTCACGCTGGTGTTGTTCATGGTCAT
Organism: uncultured Woeseiaceae bacterium; assembly: GCA_945787435.1. Taxonomy (GTDB): domain Bacteria; phylum Pseudomonadota; class Gammaproteobacteria; order Steroidobacterales; family Woeseiaceae; genus UBA1847. The sequence continues at coordinate 746 of CALZHX010000213.1, read as the reverse complement.
TTCCCTGGGCGCTGCGGTCTACTTCATTGCGATACCGATGGCCGAGCGGTCCGCCGACGATTTTGCCGCGGTAATCGTATCTGCCGCACAGACCCTGGAGAGCTCACCCCGCGAACTGCATGAGGACCTGAAACAACACCTGCTGGAGAATCACGGACTGATAGTTACAACACAAATGCCGGCGCTGGCCGAAAAGACGTTTGATGTGCCGTACTACATCTTCTTCCAGGAGTCCCTGGCCCAGCATGCCGGGCAGGAGCTCAAAATTATCGAGTCCGAGACTGGCCCTATCATCTGGGTGGACGTGCCAACTGATACGGCGACCGTTCGCATAGGATTCGACCGGGGTCGCCTCGGCACAAATCCTCCTGTTGTCCTGATTCTGGCGATAGGGGGAGGCGCTCTACTGACCTTGTTCGCGAGTTTCCTGGAAGTGCGCCGGGTCGTCGGGCCACTGGCGCGCATGTCTGACGCAGTTCACGAAGTGGGTCGAGGCTATACACCGCCTGTCCTGCCGGAGGACGGCCCAAAAGAAATCGCGGCGTTGGCAAAGGCTTTCAATCGCATGTCGTCCGATATTCAGGAACTGTCTGAGAATCGGAAAGTCATGGTTGCCGGCATTTCCCATGACTTGCGAACGCCGCTGACGCGCCTGGGACTTGCCGTCGAAATGCTGAGCGAGAATTCGGATCCGGAACTCGTCGCGGGAATACGTCGGGACCTGGCTGCAATGAAAAGCCTTATCG
>CALZHX010000212.1 GCA_945787435.1 uncultured Woeseiaceae bacterium | reverse complement strand
AGAACTCCGGCATGTTCTTTAGCGGCGAACCCTCGCCTGTGACCGCGACATCTTCGGGCAATACCACGGGCAGCTGGTCTTCGGGAACCGGCACAGCGTCGCAATCATCGCAATAGATGATCGGAATCGGCGTGCCCCAGTAGCGCTGCCGCGATACGCCCCAGTCACGCAGGCGGTAATTTATTGTGCGGCGCCCGCGACCGGTTTTTTCGAACCAGTCGGCGATGCCATTGAAAGCGGCCTCATAGCTCAGGCCGTCGTAGTCGCCCGAATTGACCGTGACGCCCTTCTCTATAAACACGGCTTCTTCGATATCGATCCCGGAGCCGTCCGCGGGCGCGATAACCTGTTTGATCGCCAAACCATGTTTCTTTGCGAATTCCCAGTCGCGTTCGTCGTGACCCGGTACCGCCATGACAGCGCCCGTGCCGTAACTCATCAAAACAAAATTCGCGACCCACAACGGTACTTCCTCACCGGTCAGCGGATGAATGACGTTGATGCCGAGCGCCATGCCCTTCTTTTCCATCGTCTCGAGCGTAGCTTCGGCCGCATCTGTCTTTTTGCATTCTTCAATAAACGCCGCGACTTCCGCATTCCCAGCCGCTGCCTTTTCGGCCAGCGGATGCTCTGCGGCCACTGCCATGTAGGTGACGCCAAACAACGTGTCGGGCCGCGTCGTAAATACGGTTAGCGGCTCATCCTCGCCTGCAACTTCGAACGTCAGCTCGACGCCTTCCGAGCGGCCGATCCAGTTGCGTTGCATGGTCTTGACCGAGTCTGGCCAGCCCGGCATACGGTCTAACTCATCGAGCAACTCGTCGGCGTACGCGGTGATCTTCATGAACCACTGCGGAATCTCGCGGCGCTCGACGAGCGCATCCGACCGCCAGCCGCGGCCATCGATGACCTGCTCGTTGGCCAGTACGGTCTGGTCAACCGGATCCCAGTTAACGACCGAGTTCTTGCGATACACGAGACCCTTCTCGAACATCTTCGTAAACAACCACTGTTCCCAGCGGTAGTACTCGGGACGGCAGGTCATCACCTCGCGCGTCCAGTCGTACGCATAGCCCAGGCGATTCATCTGGCCGCGCATGTCTTCAATGTTCTCGTAGGTCCATTTGGCCGGTGGCACACCGCGCTTGATGGCAGCATTCTCGGCCGGCATGCCGAATGCGTCCCAGCCCATGGGCTGTAAAACATGCTTGCCCTGCATGCGATGGTAGCGGGCAATGACGTCGCTGATTGTGAATACGCGAACATGGCCCATGTGCAGTTTCCCGCTTGGATACGGGAACATCGTCAGGCAGTAGAATTTTTCCTTATCGGTATCTTCGCCGACTTCGAAACAACGCGATTCGGCCCAATACTTCTGGGCTTCCAATTCAACGGTTTCAGGGCGATACGCAGTACTCATGGGTGCTTCAGTTTCACGGCTGGCCAAAAATCAGAAGCGTACAGCAACAGGCGGCGAAGCGCAGCAGTGGCAGGGAGTTCAGAGGTTGGCGCGACCCCGCAACCAGAAACCGCCGACGATCAGGAATGCGAGACCGAGGACCAGCCCGTTGCCAACGGATGAGTACGGCGTGGCGCCCTTGTAGGGCTGCACACTCCCGGTCATCGTAACGGGTACAAACTGCTCGCCGCTTTCAAGAATTTCGCCCTTTGGCCCGATGAAGGCACTAATACCGGTATTGGTGGCCCGAATCGTATGGCGTCCCACCTCCAGCGAACGCATGCGGGCAATCTCCAGGTGCTGGTGCGCCGCAATGGAACCGCCAAACCAGGCGTCGTTGCTCACATTGATCAGAATCCCGGCATCCGGCATGGCGTACAGCTGTTCGGCGCCGTAAGCGTCCTCGTAGCAGATAGCAACAGCCAGCTCGACACCGCCCAGGGTGTGAATGAGAGGCTGCGGGTCGTCACCTGGTGTCAGATCACTGTGTGGCAGGCTCATCATGCGCATCCACTCGCGCACGGCTGCCGGCACCGGGAAGTACTCACCAAAGGGAACGAGATGTCGTTTCCGGTACGTCTGCCTCTCCTCACCATTGACAGCGATGATCGCGTTGTAGGTCTTGGGCTTCATCGTACGTTCGGTAACGCGCTCGAGAATACCAAACAGTATCGTCTGCTCGTTGATGCGGCTGTCCGACGCAAGCCCGAGTATGTAGCCCTCGACTCGATCTGTGACCGCAGGAATCGCGACTTCTGGCCACACTACGATGTCACTGTCCGCAACCTTGCGTGTTTCGCTACGATAGAAGTCGAGCGTCGGTTGAAACTGCTCGATCAGCCATTTCTTGTCCTGTGAAATACCGCCCTGGATAATTGTGGCAGTCAGCGGCTCGCCATCGGGCTCGGTCCAGTCAACTGACCTCAGACCTGCACCAACGAGACCCGGCAACAATACGAGGCCAACCGCAATAATTTGCTGCCGTCCGCGCGTCATGATGGCAACGAGAATCGCGGCAGAACTCAGCACCATCAGCGCCGACACGCCATACACACCGATAACCGGCGCCCAACCAGCCAGCGCTGAGTCGATCTGACTGTAGCCAAGCGACATCCAGGGAAAACCGGTAATCAGCCAGCCACGTGCCCATTCGACAATCACCCAGACGGCCGGCGCGACCAGTAACAGAAGCCAGGGTTCGCCGCTTGCCAGCCGGCTGATCAGCCATCCCGTAATCCAGAGATAGACGGACATGAGCAAGACCAGCCCGATCATGAGCAGCAGCGCGATCCAGGTGGGTGCCTGGCCAAACACCGCAACGGAAATGTAAATCCAGTAGGTTCCGGTCAGGAACATGCCGAAGCCCAACCAGAATCCGTGCCTGGCCGAATCACGCGGCGAGTTGGTCAGGCAGACATAAAGGAGCGGTACCAGCACGAGCGGCACCAGCACTGACCATCCGAATGGCGCGAACGCGAGTGTCGTGATGCACCCCAACACGAAGAAAATGAGCTGGCTGATCCGGGGCTTGTCCGCCGGTAACAGCAGAAGAGACGGTTCGCGCGCCACCTGTCAGGCGCTACGCTGTACTTGCAGTGAGTCGATGCGACGCTTATCGGCCTTGACGATAGCGAAGCGGAAGCCACTGAACTCGAGCGTTTCACCGCGACGCGGAAGCCGGCCGAGCTCATGCATGACAAGACCACCGATTGTGTCGTACTCATCGTCGCCGAGTTCGCATTCAAAATATTCGTTGAAGTCCTCGATGCGCGTCAGTGCGCGGACGGCAAAGCTCGGTTTGCCTCGGTGATCACCGTCCGGACGTATGAATGCTACTTCTTCGCGATCGTGTTCGTCGTCGATTTCACCGACGATTTCCTCAAGAACGTCTTCAATTGTCAGCAATCCGGAAACACCACCGTATTCGTCCACGACGATTGCCATGTGATTGTGGCTGTCGCGAAACTCCTTGAGGAGCGCGTTGAGCCGTTTCGACTCGGGGATCACGGATACAGGGCGCAATAACTTCCTGAGCGGCACTTCGTCCGCGTCGTCGCTGCCAAAGTAGCGCAGCAAGTCCTTGGCGAGCAAAACACCGAGAACTTCGTCACGATCTTCGCCGATTACCGGAAAACGGGAATGGCCCGACTGGATGATCATTGACATGATCTCGTCGAAATCTTCCTCGATGTCGATTACGACCATGTGTGAACGCGGCACCATGACCTCGCGCACCTGGGTCTCAGACACCTCAAGAACGCCAGAAAGCATGCTTTTCTCTTCGGCATCGAGATCAATCGAGGACTGCTGAATAAAATCTTGGATTTCTTCGCGGCTCCAGGGACTACCGTTGAATGCACGCTTGATACGTGCAAGCAAACCGGTGCCTCCTGTGCCGCTGATACTTGGCGGTTTGTCGTTCATTGACCTACGTTTTGGGAACCTGTCGTTCTATCGAGGGACATTGTAGCAGTTGAGGCTCAAGACCTCCCGTAGGGGTCCGTCACACTTCTGGACGCCAGAATTTCGACCTCCAGGGCCTCCATTTCAACAGCCTCCACGTCATTCTCATGGTCGAAACCCAGCAAATGCAGGGTTCCGTGGACAAGCATGTGGGCCCAGTGGTCCGGCAGGGTCTTGCCCTGCTCGCCAGCCTCGGCAGCAACGACCGAGGCACACACAACGACGTCGCCAAGCAGGCAGCTGGCAGCAGCAGGTAGTCCGTCGATTTCGCCGGCCGGAAAAGACAATACGTTTGTGACTTTGTCCTGGCTGCGATACAGGCGATTCAGCGTCCGGATCTCATCAGCATCGACAACCCGGACAGCAATCTCGACGTTGTCGGCGGGCGAGCGATCCGACTGCCTGATCGTTGTCGCGATCCAGTCGCGTATGTCGGCCGCTTTAGGAATGTCCGGATCGTCGCAAGCGACCTGGACGTCAACTGCTACCGCCATTCTCGTCGTCCAGTTCGTAAGCTTCGACGATACGTTGCACCAGCGGATGCCGAACAACGTCCTTGGGCGAGAAGAAAGTGAACGCGATATCGCTAACATCTTCGAGAATTCGCGTCGCGTTCTTGAGGCCTGACACCTGCCCGTTTGGCAGGTCGATCTGCGTGACATCGCCGGTAACGACAGCTCGTGAACCAAAGCCGATTCGTGTCAGGAACATCTTCATCTGTTCCACGCTCGTATTTTGTGCCTCGTCGAGGATAACAAACGACTCGTTCAGCGATCGACCGCGCATGAACGCAAGAGGCGCAATTTCAATAACGTTGCGTTCAATGAGTTTCGTCACGTGCTCCGCCCCCATCATATCGTAGAGCGCGTCGTACATCGGCCGCAGGTATGGATCGACTTTCTGTGACATGTCGCCGGGCAGGAACCCCAGGCGCTCACCCGCCTCCACCGCCGGTCGCACGAGCACAATGCGACGAACCTGATCCTTTTCGAGTGCATCAATGGCACAGGCCACCGCGAGATACGTTTTACCCGTGCCGGCCGGGCCGATCCCGAACGCAAGATCGTGATCACGAATGCTTGCCATGTAGACCGCCTGGTTGGCGCCACGCGGCCGGATCAACTTGTGGTGCGTCTGTATCTCTACCTCAGCGGCGTCGTTGGCTGCATCAGCTACGGCTGCCTTGGATTGACCTTCATTCATGACGGATTCCTGCAACAGTATGTGCACGCGCTCAGGGTCGAGCCGTTCCCTGTCAGTCATTTCAAATAGCGACAACAGGACATCACCACCAACCTGTGCGGCGCCAGGTTTGCCGGTTACGCGAAAGTGGTTGCCGCGACTCGCAATCTCGACATCGAGTCTGCGTTCGATCTGGCGCAAGTGTTCATCAAACTGACCGCAAAGGTTTGCCAGGCGGTTGTTATCGGCGGGCTCGAGAACGACGTCCCGAGAAGTCTGAATTGCATTCAAGGTGCTTTAGAGATTACGCAGCAGCCTGATTGTTTGCAAGCCGGCCACGGAGCGAGTTAGGCAAGGCCTCGGTAATGAGGACATCGACAAACTGACCAATGCACGACGGGTCGGCATCGAAGTTGACCCAGCGCATGTTCTCGGTTTTGCCTGCAAGCTGACTGGCATCTTTCTTCGAGGTTTTCTCAACCAGCACGCGTTGCGTAGTACCCACCATCGACTGGCTGATGTCGAAGGCCTGCTGGTTGATTCGCGCCTGCAGAATCTTCAGGCGCTGCTTCTTCACTTCCATCGGCGTGTCGTCTTCGAGGCTGGCGGCGGGCGTACCGGGCCGCGCGCTATAGATGAAACTGAATTATTGTTAGAAACCGATTTCCGCGATCAGGTTCATGAGCTTTTCAAAATCTTCATCAGTTTCGCCCGGGAACCCAACGATAAAATCTGACGAAAGGGATATATCGGGGCGTGCCTCGCGCTGTTTGCGAATCTTCTGCTTGTACTCAAGGACCGTGTGGCCGCGCTT
>CALZHX010000211.1 GCA_945787435.1 uncultured Woeseiaceae bacterium | reverse complement strand
TCAGCCAGACAACGAGTGGTGCGGTGACTGCCGAACCCAGGGTCAGGCCCGCACTCGATAAGCCGTTAGGCAGACCCCATTGGCTGACTGGAAACCAGCGCTCGATGGTGCCGCCGATGGTTACCGGGAAGAACGGGCCATTCGATACGCCCACAAGGAATCGGGTGAGAATGAGAGCGCCGACCGTGTAACCGACAGTCCATACGCCGGATCCGGGAATCAGCGCTGTGATAACGGTTAGCAGGGACCAGGCGATCGCGATCGCCGTGATGGTTTTCCTGGGACCGAACCTGTCGCCAATCAGGCCGCCCGGAAACTGGAAGATGGCGTAGCCGGCCGCGAATGCCGAGAACACGAGGCCGAGCTGGTACTCAGTCATGCCGAGGTCGCGCATCATCGATTCACCAACGATGTTGACGTTGGTGCGCAGCGTGTAGGCGACGAAAGAAGCCAGGATGATTACGGCAAGGACTACCCAGCGGTATCCTCTCATTGCAAACCCCCAACGACCTCGGTGTATGCAATCACACCATACAGGTCGATGGGGTCCCTGGCATCAGGAGCAAACTTATTTTGTTACAGGGAAGTACCCTTGACGGTGCCGACGAGTTGGGAACCACTCATGTCGTAAACGGCACAAACGACTTCGCGATCACTCTCGGCCCAGCTCTCGGGCGACGGGTACATCGTAACGACATCCAGTGAGGATGATTCGTAATCGCGGCCGACGTAAGCCTCGAAGCGGTCTACGCAGGAAGCTTCGGAGATTTCGGCGATATCGTAGTCAGGGTATGACGCAAGCGTCAGATCGAATACGGCAAAAGCCTCGTTGTCGTGAGGTTCGTCACACGGAACGCCCGGCAAACTCGAGAACTCGTCGGATGAATAGTCCGGATCGTCGAAGCAATCGCCCAGGTGGACCTCGAATGCATCAAGAGTCCCCCCACCGATGATTGCGCCGCTGTCGTCGCGATCGACATCGGTCACCACGCCGTAGATGCCAAATCCCAGCGCAGCAACAATATAGGCGGCTAACTTTTTCATAACTCCTCCCATGTGCCTTGGACACTGTTACGCCGCCAAGTTTGCGGGAAAGTTCTTTTTGTTTTAAGGACTTAGATCACGAAACAGCGACAAATTCGGGAAGTACTCGCTCGGGCTGTTGGGATTGCGCAGGGTCAGAGCCTGTCTTTCATTTTGTAGAACAACATACCAAGGGCAATGAGCTGGTTGCCGATCCACTGCGTGCCCGGAACACGCATGTGTTCAAGGCCGGCGAACAGATCGTATCGCTCCATAGTTCCACTAACGGCATCGGCCATGATCTCGCCCATGACATGCGTTGCGCAGACACCATGACCGGAATACCCGTGCGAGTAATAGACGTTGTTGTTGATACGGCCGGCGGCAATCACACGGTTTAGAACGACTCCGATTCTGCCGCCCCATTCATAGTCGATGCGTACGTTTTCGAGTTGCGGGTAGACCTTCAGCATGCGCGGCAGAATGTAGGACTTGATGTTTGCAGGGTCGCGACCTGAATAATTGCAGGCGCCGCCGTAGAGCAATCGTTTGTCTGCGGATAGTCGGTAATAGTCGACAACTTCATTCACATCACACACGGCTACGTCGCGAGGATTGATTTCGTTTACGACGTCATCGGGCAGTGGCTCGGTCGCGATGATGTAGCTGCCCGCGGGGAAAACCAGGTTTGACAAGTGTTTTGGCTCGAGCCTGCTGTAAGCGTTACCCGCCAGCACGACCGAATCAGCCTCGACGTAGCCGTTTGCCGTTCTTACCTTCGGGCGTTTGCCATGCTCGATGCTGACAACGGGCGATTGCTCGAAGATCTGCACGCCGAGTTCGTGAGCCGCGCGAGCCTCACCTATGCAGAGGTTGAGGGGGTGCACATGACCGTCACGGAAACACGCGAAGCCGCCGTGAAATGCCTCGGTTCCAAGGGCGCTGCAGGTCTCTTCCCGATCCCAGATTTCGTATTTGTACGGAAAATTATGACGTTCCCGCTCTTCGGCATATTCCTCGAACCAGGCAGTCTGTTTCGGCTTCGGCGCAACCTCGACATAGCCACTCTTGACGTCACATTGAATGCCGTATTTCTCGATGCGGTCATAGATGATTTCATTGCCGCGCCAGCGCAAGTCCCAGAGCATATCGGCGATACCGTCACCGTGTTTCTTGCGCAACTTGGCCAGGCCGCTCATGCCATTTATGATTTGCCCGCCATTTCTGCCGGAAGCACCCCAGCCGATACGGTTTGCTTCGATAAGCGCTACAGAGAATCCTCTTTCGGCCAGCGTGAGCGCCGTGGCAACACCGGTAAAACCCGCGCCGACGACGCAGATGTCCACCGATTTGGCACCTTCGAGTTCCGGGTAATCGGTGACTTCATTCACCGACGCGGCATAGTAGGAGCTGGTGTGTTCCTGCTTTTGGTGTTCTGGCCTCATGCGTAGCCCTGCTAATCATGCCGGTAGTTGTAGGAAACCATCGTAATCCTCGCATATCCGGAGGCATCTTTGCCTGTACGCCTGGCGAGGGCCGATTTCGCGCTATTATTTGTCGATGAACTTCGAGAAAGCCTCCGAGCCGGCGCATTTTATCCGCACGGGCGGGCGACTCACCGAAGCGGTTCAGGCTTACAAGGCGCTGGCCGGCGAGCCTGAACACCGTGAAGCGGCATTGGG
>CALZHX010000210.1 GCA_945787435.1 uncultured Woeseiaceae bacterium | reverse complement strand
GCGTCTTCCGTGCCCGGAATCGATGCGATGTTGTTGTCGATAACGAACTTCTTGATCATTGGCAGCTGGCGGCGCGCTCCGCCCACAGCGCCTTCCGGGGGCTTGTTTGCGCCAACTTTCGCGATGCATGCCTCAGTGCTTTCTCCCGGCGCAAACTCGGCGCAGGCCTCGTACAGCATCGCAAGATTGTCGTCCAGGTTCTTCTGTCCTGCCGCTTTGAGTTCGGCCAGCGTCACATCCACGCCCTGGCCCGACCTCAACATCTTCAGGAATCGTTCTTCACCCAATGCAAATTCGTCTGTTGTGGTCGCTTTCTGCCCTTCGAGCCAGATGACTGATTGCTGAATCGCTTCGATAGCGGCGCTGTTTGCTGCAGCGAACTGTCGTTGCAACTGCTCATCCTCGACCGGCGCAAAAATTTCGGGAACGGTCGTCGAGAGATACTCCACGAGGCCCGAGAATATGCGATGCCCCATCTCCACATACGGCGCCGGCAAAGGCGGCTGCATGTTCTTCTTCATTTGCCCGAGCATCGCCGGTACTTGCTCCATGTACTGCGTGTATGCCGCCAGTCGCTGCTCGAGTGGCGCATACTCGCGATCAACATAAACGCTGATACCAATTGCGCCGGAATAAATCATCGGGTTCTTCGTCAGGAATCCCGAATCACGAACGAAGAAAAGATCACCGCTTAAAGAGGCAGTCAGGTAATCGCGTTCGAATGCTTCAATTCCTTCCAGTTCGGTGTAGGAATTTGCCTCGGCAATCACCGATTCGAGCCAGCCGCCGTAGGCAGCAATCGACTCAGCACTGAGGTCCGACATCTGCCCGTCATACTGATGCAATCCCGCATCGACGGCTGTTTCCGGGTTCTGACGGTAATACTCGTCGATGACTGTCGCGACATACTCTGCCCAGGGCTGCTTCGTATCGGCAACCGGCTCGTCCGCAGACTTGCCGCAGGCGACGAGCGCGAGACTCGCGATCAAAGCAAGTAAAATAGATTTCTTCATCGGTGTTTCCCTTCTTGTTTGTTCTTGTCTGTCACTCGAGCCCCAACTCCGCAACACCCTGGTTGAACGTAATGTCGACCGGGATACTGGCTCTCGTCAGCCGGTCGAGGTCAGCCTGCAGCTGCTCACCGATCACGCCTTTCGTATTCGTCAATTCGAGCGCGCCCTCGTAATCGCCGTCACCCTGCAACGTCAGCAGCAGACGGGACAAATCAGCCATCGCCTCTCTCATGCGCTCGAAGTCGACCCGATAACGTCCGCTTTCGGCATCCCGGACGAATGCGCCATGCTCAACAAAGAAATTGAAGCGCACCATGTTCGCTTTGCCATGCGCGCTACTCGCACCAAAGCGAATCGAGCGGAATACGCTGGTCATGAATGTCACGTAGTAATCCCGAAGATCGACTTCACCAAGTTCGCCAGAATCGTGTAGCGAGGTGACCATGTAGAGCCCGAGAACATCCGCCTTGCCCTCCTCCATGCTTGCTGCAACGTCGAGAAGCGCCTCGCTGACTGTGCTGCTGCCATCTATCGTGTACTTGATGCCGAGACCGTGAGCGACCTCATGGAACATCGTGTTCGCAAAAAACGCATCGAAGGTAATGTGTTGGCGCTGTGACTCGTCGACGAGCACATCCGCAATCGGTTCGAGAATTTTGTCGAACTTTGCCTGCATCGCGTTCTTGAGCTGCAGTCGGCGGGTGCCCCTTTGCAACTGGACTTCTTCGTCGTTCGGCAAGTTGATCGCGATGGTTTTACCACCAGCGTTGCTATGGCCTGCGTAGTAGATGACATCGTAGGCATTCAAATCTGAATCCGAGCCCGGGGTTTCAAACTTGTACTCGTCGGGCACCGGCAGTCCTTCCTGCAGTTCGGGCAGGAATGTCGCGAATCTCGCAAGTTCTGCGCTCCAGTCAAGGTCCTTGATCAGCACATACGATTCGTACGCTGCCCGGTATCCGAACAGGCGGTCTTCGTACGACTCTATTGGGCCGATGACCACATCGATCTCGTTGTCCTTGACGTCCATCCAGTAGAGATCGCTGACCTGGAACTCATCGCTTATCAGGGCTGCTGCGCGCAACTTGAGATAATTGGCGAAATCCTGGCTGTCGGCCAGGGCTGCCGCCTTACGGAGTAAATCCGCAGTGGCCTTGAGTTCGTCCTCGTAGGCAACGTGATACGGAACCAGTGTCAATTCGCCGTTCTCGTTACGTCGCACGAGTGAATAGAGTCCTTTCTTGCCCGGCAGATAGGCCGCGTCAAACTCCTCTTTCGACATGTCGGGCGGGTAAAAATTGGCACCCAGCGGTTTTGGCCCAACACCCTCGATAAACGGCCGCCCATTATCCAGGCGATCCCAGGGGCCGTAGTTGATTTCCGCGAAGCGGCCCGCGTCGCCGACACCTACAGACTCAAGCCACTCTTTATAGTCGTCACCGTAAGCCTGCCGCCAGAACAGGTCGTCCATGATCTCAGACGCTTCGATGAGCACACCTATCATCTCGCGCTGGTTGTCCGTGAGCAGACTCAGGTCTGCCTGCAGCGTGAAATCGGCATAGATTTCAGGCCGCGGCTCGCCCGTCAGCAGTGGCTCGACCGTGGTTTCCGGAGGTGGCTCGTTGCCGCAGGAGGCAAGAGTCAGGACGGACATGATGGCAGTTATGGCGATAGTTGTTCGATAAGTCACGGCATCACCTTATTAGAAAAGAGGCCGATTATGGCCTTAGAGATCGACAACTTCTATATCGTCGTGGCCGAGGTCATGGCCAAGAAACTGGCCGCCCACGCGCGCAAATCGCGTAGCGCCGTCGGTAGCGAGCAGAACCAGGTCGCCGGTGTCGTTTTCATCGTTGGCCAGCGACAACTCGGTCAGTAGTTGATTCGCGGCAGCGGCGGTCGTACTCGCCGAGTCCACGATCGAGACCCCGTCATCAAATACCGCCGCAAATGTGTCCCTGAGCAGCGGAAAATGAGTGCAGCCAAGGATGACACTCTCCGGGTGACGCGCATCATCGGCAAGGTCCGACAGGTAGCGCAGCACGATCGACTCGGCGATCGAGCCGTCATTCCAGCCTTCCTCCGCAAGGGAAACAAGCAACTCACAGGCGAGCTCGGTCACGGTCGCGCCGGCATCCAGGCCCAACAAGGCTTCCCGATAGGCGCCCAGCCTGACGGTTGCCTCGGTGGCGAGGACAAGGTGCCGCGCACCCGGCCGGGCCGCCACCGCAGCAGACGCCCCGGGTTCCACAACCCCGATAACGGGCAAGGGGTCCATCTGCTCGCGCAGCGCCTCCAGCGCGACCGCGGAAGCCGTATTGCATGCCACGACCAGCAGTTTGATGTTGCGCTGTTGCAGTAAGGCCGTTGCCTGGCACGCATAACGGGAAATCGATGCGGGGCTCTTGGTGCCGTAAGGCAGGCGGGCCGTATCACCCAGGTAGACCAGATCCTCGTGCGGCATCGCCTCGCGCAGCGCTTTGAGTACTGTCAGGCCGCCAACACCGGAATCAAATACGCCAATTGGCAGACCTCTTGCGTCAGATGCATTCATCACAGCATTGTACTGTGGACGCGCGGCGCAATTGAATACAATGGCGATATGCAAAAGATACTCTACGCAACCGGTGGTTTGATCGTTTTGCTGATCCTCGTCGGATTGGTACTGCCGCGCCATGCCCGCATCGACGTCGAGGCGCAGATCGAGGCACACCCTGCGTCTGTTTTCGCGCTCGTCAATGATTTTCACCGTGTAGCTCTGTGGACGCCGTGGCTGGACACCGACCCGAATGCCCGCATCGTTCACTCAGGCCCCGCGCGCGGCGTCGGAGCGACGATAACCTGGGATGGCGCGATCATTGGCACTGGCACTCAGATCATTACCGAGAGCCGCGCACACGAGCGTGTGGCGACGTCGATCAACCCTGGAGAAGCCGGCGAGGCACGAACCTGGTTCGACCTGTCCGGCAATGGTGGCACTACCCAAATTACCTGGCACTACGAAACCGACTACGGCTTTAATGTCGTGGGGCGCTATTTCGGACTTGTGTTTGCCGGCGTCGTGCGGCGTGATTACACGGCGGGCCTGGCCAGGCTCAAAGAAATTGCCGAAACCCTGCCAAGCGCGGATTTCAGCGATCTCGCGATCGAACAACTCGTCGTGCAGGCAGCCGAAATCGCGTACCTGCCAACCACGTCGATTCCGGAGCCTGCTGCGATTTCCGAGGCCATGGGCGACGCGTATTTTGAAATCCTGAGCTTTATCGACCAGAACGGGCTCAACGAGGCCGGCGCTCCGCTCTCGATTTCGCGTTCATTCAGTGGCTCGGAGTTGCTGTTCGACGCTGCCATTCCTGTGCGCGGTGTAACCGATGCCACGCCGCGCGACGGCGCATTGGTCAAGATTGGGCTAACCTATGCGGGGGATGTCATTCGGGTGCGACATGTTGGCTCCTATCGCACGCTGGGCGCGACGCACCGCAAAATAGCCGCCTACCTGGCCGCTCTCGGGATTGAACGGGCGGGCGATGCGTGGGAATCCTACGTCAGCGACCCGACCAAAGTGCCGGAGGCTGAAGTACTGACGTACGTCTACTACCCGATCAAATTGTAGGAGCCCGCCGCAGCGGGCGAGTCAATTTGACTTGACGAGAAACGGCGGAACAACCTTCGGGTCTTTGCCGTCAAGCGGCAGCAATTCCTGGCCGCTGTCGCCGAGCCGGGATATCTCGCCGTAGAGCGAAACGATCAGGGTTGCGCACTCGGCGGCCTCCTCGACCGACATCTTGCGCACCGATGCGCAGATCGACCCTTCGCCGTTCAGTGGCGTGACCCGGTTCATCTGGTGCCTGAGATCTGAAAACGACTGTTTCAGCGCGATGGGCAATTCGTCTTCACCGATTGCCCCGAGATTCTCTTCGTAAGCTTTGATAAGTCTCTGTTTTATATGGCCATGGCCAGACAGCACCGACACAGCGGCGTAAAAGCGGTCCACGTGGTACGACATTTCCACTCCAGCGTTTTCGTTTTTGTTAGACCGCTTTTTTTTGAATCTGAGCGGCTTCATTACGCTTTAGAGAAAAACTTCCTGTTTTACCGGTCCTCTCAGCCGGCGAATCCCTTCTTACTCTCGATCTTTCAATTACCTGCGTCTGGTTTTTATAGCAGACATCGTGAAGTGCGCGCAAGTGGGGGCATCTCCCTATGCCTTTTTGAATTCCACCGTCCAGTTCTCGTCGCCGAGCTCGCGGTCGATCGAGAACAGGGCATCCGGCTGGCCGACCGACCAAGCTGTGGCCAGCGTTTCGGCCATTACATAATCACGATGCTCGGCGAGCGCCTTGCTGACGCCCTCAGAGCCCGATACGCCGAGCAGAATCCGGTCAGAGACCTCGAGCCCGGCCTGCTTGCGCGCATCCTGCACTGAACGCACGATCTCCCTGGCAATGCCCTCGTCAACGAGCTCGTCCGTCAGGGAGGTGTCGAGCTCTGCCAGGTAACCCGAGTCCTCAGCACAGGCGAAGCCTTCAGCCGCCTCAGTTTCAACGAGAAAGTCTGCGGGCTCCAGAGGCTCATCAATCATCGGCACCGTATAGCGTTCGCCACGTGTTGTGGCTCGGGCGATCTCGGCGCCATCCGCCTCGTTCTCCAGCCAGTTCTTGAGAGCCGGGATGCGCTTGCCGTAACCACGTTTGCCGAGCGCAGGCATATTGGGCCGGATCCGATAGGTCATATGGCTTGCGTCGCGGGCGATGAATTCTATCGCCTTGACGTTAAGTTCCTCGAGAATCTGCTCCTTGTGCCCTTCCAGTGCGGCGCGTGCCTCGTCTGTTGGCGCGCGTACCAGCAATCGGGACATCGGCTGGCGGGTCCTGACGCCCGACTGCCCTCGGGCCGCCCGACCCAGATTGACAACTTTCTGAACCACACCTACATCGTGCAACAAGTCGTCGTCACGCCACGAGGGGTCTGCCTCGGGCCAGCGCGACATGTGAACACTCTCTGGCGCGTCCGCATT
>CALZHX010000209.1 GCA_945787435.1 uncultured Woeseiaceae bacterium | reverse complement strand
CCACTGGCAACAAATCACGAGGCCATCGTTTTCACTCGAGCGGCTCGATAGCCATCAAGTCGCCCGCAGAATACCTGCAGAAGCTCGAGGAAAGCGGTCACGTTATTGCCGACTTCGACAGGCGGCGCGCACTTGTGCGCGATGGCGTGGAAGCTGCGGCCAAAAAAGCCGGCGGCAGCGTCGTCGAGGGCGAAGCGCTGTACGACGAAGTTACGGCACTCGTGGAGTGGCCTGTACCTATCACTGGATCCTTTGACGATGGCTACCTCTCCCTGCCGCGGGAGGTCGTCATTTCGACGCTGACCAGCCATCAGCGTTACTTCGCGGTTGCAGACAAGGGCGGCGACCTGTTGCCGCGCTTTATCACCGTGGCGAATCTCGACAGCACAGACCCCGAACAGGTTAAGGGCGGCAACGAGCGCGTCATTCGGCCACGCCTGGCCGACGCTGCGTTTTTCTGGGAGGCGGATCGTCGCACGCCGTTGGCGGCCAGACAGGACTCATTACGCGAGGTCGTTTACCAGCGAGGGCTCGGCAGCTTGTTTGACAAGGCGGCGCGCACCGCGATCCTGGCAGCCGAGATCGCCGCAGCTCTCGTCGTAGATCCGACGTCTGTCCAGCGCGCTGCAACACTCGCCAAGTGTGATCTGGTTACCGGAATGGTCGGCGAGTTTCCCGAGCTGCAGGGCATCATGGGGCGCTACTACGCACTCGCGGACGGCGAGCCGCCGGCCGTAGCTGAGGCGATAGCCGAACATTACCTGCCACGCTTTTCCGGCGATGCGCTGCCGGCGTCGATCGACGGGCAAATCCTCGCGGTTGCCGACAAACTGGACACACTTGCCGGGGTCTTTGTAATCGGCAAGAAACCGTCGGGCAACCGCGATCCATTCGGATTGCGTCGTGCCGCTCTCGGCGTTATTCGTGTGCTCATCGAATGCGATCTCGACCTGGACCTGAAGGCATTGCTGGATAGCGCAATAGAAGCGCAACCCAAGGCTGCTGACGATGGCACGGATCTCGCCGCTGAGCTATACACCTTTGTCAGCGAGAGGTTGCGCCGTTACTTTCTCGATCATGATGCTGGCCTTGCAACCGAGACATTTGATGCCGTGCTCGCGCGCAACCCGGCGTCGCTTGTCGACTTCGCGCGACGCCTCGCCGCAGTACAGGCGTTTATTTCGCTCGAGCCTGCGGCAAGCCTGGCTGCCGCCAACAAGCGAATTGCCAACATCCTGAAAAAGGCCGAGGGCGAGGGTGGCGATGCCGTCAAGGAGAAGCTGTTAACGGACCCCGCCGAGGTTGCCCTCGCCAAAGCACTTGCAGGTGCCAGGGAGAAGGTTGCCCCGATGCTTGAGGCACGCGAGTACACCGACGTACTGACTGCGCTGGCCGAATTGCGCGAACCCGTCGACAACTTCTTTGACGATGTCATGGTCATGGCGGACGACAAGGCTATAAGAAACAACCGCCTTTCCCTGCTCAGTGAATTGCGTGCTTTGTTCTTCGATGTCGCCGATATCTCAAGGCTGTCTATTTGATGCTCTGGCTGCGCGGCTTTGTTTTTACTGTCGTCATGTATCTCGGCGCGCTGATTGGCTCTTCGCTCGTGCTATTGCTGTTCTGGGCGCCGCACAGCACGCGCTGGGCGGTCGCGAAAGGCTGGGGCGTATTTTGCTTGTGGGCCGGGCGTGTCATTTGTGGGCTCGACGTATCGACAGAGGGCCAGGAGAACATTCCTGAGGAGCCCTGCGTCTTTCTGATTAAACACACAACCGCGCTCGAGACCTACTGGCAGATCGCCGCATTGCCGCGATCTGCCTGGGTACTCAAGCAGGAGCTGATCTGGTTGCCGGTCTTCGGCTGGGCCCTCGGCCTCGCCATGCCGTCCATCGCCATAAACCGCAACTCCGGCGGCTCGGCCATCAAGCAGGTCATAGACAAAGGCAAAGACCGTATTCAGTCCGGCATGAGTGTGTGCATTTTCCCCGAAGGGACGCGCATGCCACCCGGCGAAACACGGCGTTATGGCGTGAGCGGCGCAGCACTGGCTCACGAGGCCGGCTGCCCGATCGTGCCAGTCGCGCACAACGCTGGTGACTTGTGGCCCAAGCGCGGCATGGCAAAAAACCCGGGCAAGATTCGTTTTTGCATCGGGCCGCCAATCATGCCCGGTGATTGCAAACCAAAAGAAACCAACCTGATTGTTCAGGCGTGGGTCGAGGACAAGATGAATGAAATCAGCACCATCTATAAAGACCGAACTCGCACGGCCTAGCTTTCTCGTTGTCGTGATGCTGTCGCTGGTCGCGTGCAGCCAGGACGCCCCGGAACCCGTAGCAAACAGAAACGCTGCGATCGACACGATCTCGCAACAGGCGCTCGAAGATCATCTGGCTTATCTCGCCGACGACGCTCGCGAAGGGCGCATGGCCGGGCAGAAAGGTCACCTTGAGGCTGCACAGTATGTCGCTGATCGTTTTGCCGAAATGGGGCTCGAGCCCGGCGGCGACGACGGCTGGTTCCAGCAAGTGCCACTGATCTCCTACCACCTCGATGAGGAAAGCACCACGCTGATTGCTCACCGCGATGGCGAAGACACCGCGTTGCAGTACAAAGAAGATTTCACAATGCGCGGCGACGCCGTTCGCGAGGACTCGTTGCTACGGGCTGAAGCTGTCTATGTTGGTTTTGGTGTGCATGCGCCTGAGCTCGGCTATTCAGACTACGAAGGCGTTGATGTTGACGGCAAGATCGTCGTCATGTTCGGTAATGCGCCAGGCACGTTGCCGCACAACGAGCGTGCATTTTATTCGTCGGGGCGTACCAAGACCGACGAAGCGGTTGCTCGTGGCGCGGTGGGCGTAATCAGCCTGCGCGACAAACGCAGCGAGGAGTACTACCCCTGGGAGCGCGTGAAGGCGCAGGCCGGTACGCGACCTGGCATGGCCTGGGTCACGCTGGGCGGCGAGCCCGCGGATTACAATCCCGAGATTGTTGGTGGCGCGTATATCAGCGTGCCGACAGCCCGGGCTCTTTTTGAAGGCACGCCGATCAGTTTCGACGACGCCCGTGAAGCAACAGAGGCCTCGACGCCCGCCTCAACACCGCTCGGTTTTGAGGTCACTCTCGGGCGCAAAACAACGCACGAAGTCATCACGAGCCCGAATGTCATCGGTATTGTCCGCGGCAGCGACCCGGACCTTGCAGACGAGTACATCGTGTACAGCGCGCACCTCGATCACAATGGCGTTGGTGCGCCCGTCGATGGTGATGCGATCTATAACGGTGCCTACGACAACGCGATGGGCTCTGCGTTGCT
>CALZHX010000208.1 GCA_945787435.1 uncultured Woeseiaceae bacterium | reverse complement strand
TCTTTGTCCGCTGTTGCAGCGGAATACAGGGGTTTGTCTGTTGCAGAAATGACGGAACTGCGCAAGGAAGCTCGCGCAGCCGGCGTCTACATGCGTGTTGTCAAAAACACGCTGGCTCGCCGCGCCGTCGTAGGTACTGAATTTGAGTGTATGCAAGAAACGCTCAAAGGACCGATTCTGCTCGCGTTTGCAAAAGATGATCCGGGTGCTGCTGCCAGGGTTATCAAGGACTTCGCCAAGGGGCATGACGCTCTGCAGGCGGTCTCGCTATCAGCCGGCGGGCAATTATTGCCAGCGACCGATCTGAACAAGTTGGCAGATCTGCCAACTCTGGATCAGGCGCGCGCAATGCTGCTCGGCGTGATGATTGCACCGATGTCCAAGCTGGTACGCACGTTGGCCGAACCTTCTGGAATGCTTGCACGCACATTGAATGCGCGCGGCAGCCAGGAAGCGGCCTGATACATATCGAAAATATTCCCTGACTCAGGAAATGTAATTTTAGAGGAAATAGTGAAATGGCACTGTCAAACGAAGATCTGCTCAAAGAATTGAGCGCAAAGCCAATCATGGAAGTTGTTGAACTCGTCAAGATGCTTGAAGACGAGTGGGGCGTTTCAGCAGCAGCACCGGTTGCTGTAGCTGCAGGTCCTGCAGCCGGTGATGCCGGTGAAGCTGCGGCTGAGAAGACCGAATTCGACGTCGTTCTCACCGGTTTTGGTGAGGCGAAAGTTGGCGTCATCAAAGCTGTGCGCACGCTCACGGGTCTTGGCCTGAAAGAAGCCAAGGACGCGGTCGAAGGCACACCGTCAACGATCAAAGAAGGCGTTGGTAAAGACGAAGCAGAAGATGTCAAAAAGCAGCTTGAAGAAGCTGGCGGTAGCGTTGAGCTGAAGTAATCAGCTCAACAATGCTATTACGCATTTTTTTGCTTACGACCCGACGGGTCACAAGTCGGGCAGGCAGTCAGTCGATTTTCGGCTGGCTGCTTGCGCGCATCTGTAACTAAAGAAGGTATTCTCGAATGGCCTATTCATTCACTGAGAAAAAACGCATTCGCAAGAACTTTGGTAAGCGTCCGACGATCCTGGACGTTCCTTACCTGTTGTCGATCCAGGTCGACTCCTACAAGAAGTTCCTGCAAACGGACAAAACGATTGAACAGCGCGCTGACCGTGGTCTGCATGCGGCATTTCAGTCGGTATTTCCGATCGTCAGCTATTCGGGCAATGCTGCGCTCGAGTACGTGAGTTATCGCCTCGGCGAGCCCGTGTTCGATGTCAAGGAATGCCAGATGCGAGGGCTGACCTATGCGGCTCCGATTCGCGTCAACGTCCGCCTTGTCATTTATGACAAAGAAGCCTCGGGTAATCCGAAGCCTGTTAAGGACATTCGCGAGCAGGAAGTCTATCTCGGCGAAATGCCGCTGATGACCGACCATGGTACGTTTGTTATCAACGGCACCGAACGCGTCATCGTGTCGCAGCTGCACCGCTCACCTGGCGTGTTCTTCGATCACGACAAAGGCAAGACGCACAGCTCTGGCAAACTGCTGTTTTCAGCAAGAATTATTCCCTATCGCGGCTCCTGGCTCGACTTCGAATTCGATCCCAAGGACGCGTTATTTGCGCGTATTGACCGGCGCCGCAAGCTGCCAGTCACGATCATTCTTCGCGCCCTGGAAATGACCAATGAAGAGATGCTCGATCTCTTCTTTGACACCAACGAATTCTATCTTTCCGAGAAAGAAATCAAGATGGAGCTCGTCCCTGATCGCCTGCGTGGCGAGACGGCGACATTCGACATCAAGCTTGGTCGCAAGTTGATTGTTGAAGAGGGCCGCCGGATCACCGCCAAGCACGTCCGTGACATGAACAAATCAACGGTCAGCAAGCTCGCGGTACCTGCTGAGTATCTCGAGGGCAAGATTCTTGCGCACGATGTTGTCGATACAGAGACCGGCGAGTTGCTTGCAGCAGCAAATGCCGAGCTGACGCCAGAGCTCATTGAGGCGCTCATTGCGGGCGGCATCGAGACGGTTCGCACGTTGTACGTCAACGATCTGGATCGTGGCGCATTCATTTCGAATACGCTTAATATTGATCCATCCACCACACGCCTTGAAGCGTTGGTGGAGATTTATCGCATGATGCGTCCGGGCGAGCCGCCGACCAAGGAAGCGGCCGAAAACCTCTTCCAGAACCTGTTCTTTAACCCGGATCGCTACGATCTTTCAGACGTAGGCCGCATGAAATTTAACCGCCGTGTCGGTCGTGACCACTCGGACGGTGGTGGTGTTCTTGATAAGAGCGATATCCTTGCTGTTCTGCAGACATTGATCGACATCCGTAATGGTTACGGAAACGTCGACGATATCGATCACCTCGGCAATCGTCGCGTTAGAAGCGTTGGAGAAATGGCGGAGAACGCTTTCCGCGTCGGACTCGTTCGCGTCGAGCGTGCCGTCAAGGAACGTCTGACCCAGGCTGAGACCGAAGGACTGATGCCGCAGGAGATGATCAACGCCAAGCCGGTAGCCGCTGCCGTCAAGGAATTCTTCGGCTCGAGCCAGTTGTCGCAGTTCATGGATCAGAACAATCCGCTGTCAGAAGTGACCCACAAACGCCGCGTTTCGGCGCTTGGGCCGGGCGGTCTGACGCGTGAGCGCGCAGGCTTTGAGGTTCGCGACGTTCATCCGACACACTATGGTCGCGTTTGCCCGATTGAGACGCCTGAAGGCCCGAACATCGGCCTGATTAATTCGCTCGCTGTGTATGCACGGACGAATGAGTACGGTTTCCTCGAGACGCCGTATCGGAAAGTCACAAAAGGCAAGGCGACGTCCGACATTGAGTATTTGTCGGCGATCGAGGAAAGCCAGTACGTTATTGCCCAGGGCAACTCAGATCTGGACAAGAACGGAAAATTCCTCGAGGACCTGGTTGCCGTTCGTCACAAGAATGAGTCTTCGCTTTCCGGACCCGGCGACGTTGATTACATGGACGTCAGTCCGCGCCAGATCGTATCGGTCGCGGCCTCGCTGATTCCGTTCCTTGAGCACGATGACGCGAACCGGGCACTGATGGGCTCGAACATGCAACGCCAGGCTGTGCCGACGCTGCGTGCCGAGGCTCCGTTAGTTGGTACGGGTATGGAGCGCGCTGTTGCGGTCGACTCGGGTGTTACGGTCGTGGCACGTCGCGGCGGCATCGTCGATTCGGTCGATGCATCTCGTATCGTGGTCCGTGTCAACGATGACGAGACCAGTGCTGTCGAGGCCGGTGTCGATATCTACAACCTGACGAAGTACACGCGCTCGAATCAGAACACCTGCATAAACCAGCGTCCACTCGTCAAGGCTGGCAACTCGATTTCAGGTGGAGACGTTCTCGCGGATGGGCCGTCGACAGACATGGGTGAGCTTGCGCTCGGCCAGAACCTGCTGGTCGCGTTCATGCCATGGAACGGCTACAACTTCGAGGATTCAATCCTGATCTCGGAGCGAGTCGTCAAGGAAGACCGTTTCACGACGATTCACATCGAGGAGCTGCAGTGTGTTGCCCGCGATACCAAGCTGGGACCGGAAGACATCACCTCGGATATTCCGAACGTTGGTGATGCCGCGCTGGCTAAGCTTGATGAATCGGGTATTGCGTTTATCGGCGCTGAAGTTAACGCGGGTGATATTCTCGTCGGCAAGGTCACGCCGAAGGGTGAGACGCAGTTGACGCCGGAAGAGAAACTCCTGAGAGCCATTTTCGGTGAGAAAGCGTCGGACGTAAAAGACACCTCTCTGCGCGTTCCGCCCGGTATGGACGGTACGGTCATCGACGTGCGCGTGTTCACGCGCGATGGCGTCGAGAAAGACCTGCGCGCCTTGTCGATCGAGAAATCCGAACTCGAAAGTGTTCGCAAGGACCTCGACGACACGCTGCGTATTCTCGAAGAGGATATCTACGAGCGCGTCGAACGCATGCTGACAAACAAGATGGCGCAAGGTGGTCCGAACAAACTCAAGTCCGGATCAAAGATCACAAAGGCCTACCTCGACGAGGTGCCGCGTGAGCAGTGGTTTGAGATTCGGCTCAAGAATGATGATGCAAACGAGCAGCTGCAGAACGCGTTTGAACGGCTGAACTCGCAGCGCGAAGAGTTCGACCGACGCTTCGAGGAGAAGAAAGCGAAGATCACTGCCGGTGATGATCTTGCTCCGGGCGTCCTGAAGATGGTTAAGGTGTACCTGGCCGTCAAACGCAGGATTCAACCTGGTGACAAGATGGCTGGTCGTCACGGTAATAAGGGTGTGATCTCGACAATCGTTCCGATTGAGGACATGCCGTACCTCAATGACGGTACGCCGGTTGATATCGTTCTCAATCCGCTTGGCGTACCGTCGCGAATGAACGTTGGCCAGGTGTTGGAGACTCATCTTGGCTGGGCTGCGAAAGGACTCGGCAAGAAGATCGACCGCATGCTGAAGGCACAGGAATCAATTACCAAGATTCGCCAGTTCCTCGAGCAGGTATACAACAAGACCGGTGGCCGCGTCGAAGACATCAAGTCGTTCAGTGATGAAGAAGTCATCGAGTTGGCAGGAAATCTTACCAGTGGTGTACCGACAGCAACGCCAGTTTTCGACGGTGCTGCCGAGGTCGAGATCAAGGGCCTGCTTGAGCTTGCAGACCTCGCCGATACTGGTCAGTCACGTCTCAGTGACGGCCGTACGGGTGAAGAGTTCGATCGCGATGTCACGGTTGGCTACATGTACATGCTCAAGCTCAACCACCTTGTGGACGACAAGATGCATGCACGCTCGACCGGACCCTACAGCCTGGTCACGCAGCAGCCGCTGGGTGGTAAGGCACAGTTCGGCGGTCAGCGCTTTGGTGAAATGGAGGTCTGGGCGCTCGAAGCCTATGGCGCCGCCTACACCTTGCAGGAAATGCTAACCGTCAAGTCGGACGACGTGCAGGGACGAACCAAGATGTACAAGAACATCGTCGATGGTGAACATGAAATGGATGCCGGTATGCCGGAATCGTTCAATGTTCTTGTGAAGGAGATTCGTTCTCTGGGCATCAACATTGAGCTGGAGACTGACTAATGAAAGATCTCTTAAAGCTATTTAAGTACCAGAACCCGGTTGACGACTTTGAAGCAATCCGGATTGGCCTGGCGTCACCTGACATGGTGCGCTCCTGGTCATTCGGTGAAGTAAAGAAGCCGGAAACGATCAACTATCGTACGTTCAAACCGGAACGTGATGGTCTGTTCTGCGCGAAGATCTTTGGGCCGGTCAAGGACTACGAGTGTCTGTGCGGCAAATACAAGCGATTGAAGCACCGCGGCGTGGTCTGCGAAAAGTGTGGCGTCGAGGTTACGCAGACAAAAGTTCGCCGTGAACGTATGGCGCACATTGAGCTCGCGAGCCCGGTTGCGCACATCTGGTTCCTGAAGTCGCTGCCATCTCGTATTGGCCTCATGCTCGACATGACGCTTCGCGAAATTGAGCGTGTGCTGTACTTCGAGGCATTTGTTGTCGTCGAGCCCGGCATGACCGAGCTTGAGCGTGGACAGCTGTTAACGGACGAGATGTACCTCGACGCGCTCGAGCAATATGGCGATGAGTTTGACGCACGCATGGGCGCCGAAGCGGTTCGCGAGATGCTCATGACGATCGACCTGCAACGCGAAGTTTTGCAGGTTCGCGAGGACATGGATGCGACGCGTTCGGAGACAAAAATCAAGCGCCTGTCGAAGCGCCTCAAGCTGCTCGAGTCGTTCATCGAATCAGGTAACAAGCCTGAGTGGATGGTATTGACGGTTTTGCCGGTTCTGCCGCCGGACCTGCGTCCGCTCGTGCCGCTGGATGGTGGGCGTTTCGCGACATCGGATCTCAACGATCTTTATCGTCGTGTCATTAATCGCAATAACCGCCTGCGCCGCCTGCTTGAACTCAATGCGCCCGATATTATCGTCCGCAACGAGAAGCGCATGTTGCAGGAGTCGGTTGACGCATTGCTCGACAACGGCCGTCGCGGTCGCGCAATTACGGGCACAAACAAGCGCCCGCTGAAGTCGCTGGCCGACATGATCAAAGGCAAGCAGGGCCGTTTCCGCCAGAATCTTCTTGGCAAGCGTGTCGACTACTCCGGTCGCTCAGTGATTGTAGTAGGACCTACGCTTAAGCTGCATCAGTGCGGACTGCCAAAGAAGATGGCGCTGGAACTGTTCAAGCCGTTCATTTTCTCGAAGCTGCAACTGCGCGGCGAGGCAACGACAATCAAGGCAGCCAAGCGCCTTGTCGAACGCGAAGGAGCGGAAGTCTGGGATATTCTCGAAGAGGTTATTCGGGAACATCCGGTACTGCTTAACCGCGCGCCGACACTGCATCGCCTCGGCATCCAGGCCTTTGAGCCCGTACTGATCGAGGGCAAGGCTATTCAGCTGCATCCGCTCGTCTGTACCGCATTTAATGCCGACTTCGACGGTGATCAGATGGCAGTACACGTGCCGCTTTCGATTGAAGCGCAGCTCGAGGCTCGCGCCCTGATGATGTCGTCGAACAATATCTTGTCGCCGGCGAATGGTGATCCGATCATCGTGCCGTCGCAGGACGTCGTTCTCGGTCTGTATTTCATGACGCGTACACGCGTGAATGCGAGCGGTGAGGGCATGATGTTCTCGAGTATCGACGAAGCTCGGCGCGCGTTCGAAAACGGCGCCGCAGATCTGCAGGCAATGGTCAAAGTTCGTGTACCAACTTTCGAAGTTGAGGAAGAAGGTGGCGAGCCCATTGCGATCGAAAAGATCGTGGAAACCACGGTCGGCCGCGCTCTGCTGTCAGAAATTCTGCCGGACGGTCTGGATTTCGAACTCGTTAACCGGGCAATGTCGAAAAAAGCCATCTCGAATACCATCAATGCGTGCTATCGAAACCTGGGGCTCAAGAAGACGGTCGTCTTCGCTGATCGCCTGATGTACACCGGGTTCCGTTTCGCAACGATGGCAGGCATTTCGATCGGCGTTAACGACATGGTCGTACCTGAGAGCAAAGGCGATATCCTCGCCGTCGCGGAAGCCGAGGTTAAGGAGATTCAGGACCAGTATGCGTCGGGCCTCGTGACCGACGGCGAGCGCTACAACAAGGTTGTCGATATCTGGTCCCGCACCAATGACCAGATTGCCAAAGCCATGATGGACAAGTTAGGCACGGAATCGGTGAAGAACTCTGCTGGCAAGAAGGTAGACCAGGAGTCGTTCAACTCGATTTACATGATGGCTGACTCCGGTGCTCGTGGTTCTGCTGCGCAGATCAGGCAGCTGGCTGGTATGCGTGGTTTGATGGCCAAGCCGGATGGCTCGATCATTGAAACGCCGATCACGGCCAACTTCCGTGAGGGACTGGACGTATTGCAGTACTTCATCTCAACTCACGGCGCTCGTAAAGG
>CALZHX010000207.1 GCA_945787435.1 uncultured Woeseiaceae bacterium | reverse complement strand
CACGCGATGCCGTTACCGGACCGATGCCGGAGATCCACGTCGGTCCGCAGTGCAACAAGCCCTACGACTGCCAGTTTCAGTCACACTGCTGGCCATCGGATACCAGGTACCCGATCACGGGATTGGGTGGCAGCAAGGCGAAGCTCGGCGAGTACGTGGCGCTCGGCTGCCGCGACATCCTCGATGTCGACGAGAACAGCATCACAGCCGCCACCCAGCGACGAATCTACCGGGTGACGTGCAAGGGCGAACCCGAGATTCTCGATGGCGCACGGCAGGCAATCGAGGCCCTGCCGTATCCGCGCTACTACCTGGATTTCGAGACGATCGGGCCCGGCGTGCCCATCTGGGCCGGGACCCGACCGTACGCGGCCATCCCGGTGCAGTGGTCATGCCACATCGAGGAACGCCCCATAGAGGGCAATCCTGGCGAGTTGCACCACGAGGAGTTCCTGGACCTTTCGGGTGAGCCGCCCATGCGTGCGCTGGCCGAGAAAATGATCGCCTGCCTGGGCGATTCCGGGCCTGTGCTGATGTACACGGCCTATGAGCAGAAGGTGATCGAGGGTCTGATCGACATGTTCCCGGATCTGACCGGACCTCTACAAGGAATAGTCAATAGACTCTGGGACTTACACCCGGTAGTTAAACAAAACTACTACCATCCGGACATGCTCGGATCGTGGTCGATCAAGGCAGTTTTGCCAACGATCAACCCGGACATGGACTACAAGAAGCTCGAAGGCATAGCGGAGGGCACCGGCGCCTCCGACGGCTTCATCGAGGCCATTAACCCGGAGACCGACATGGTGCGCAAGCTCGAGCTCGAAGAGCAGCTACTGCGTTATTGCAGGTTTGATACTGAAGCGATGGTGGAGATCCTGCGGTTTTTCCCAGTGGTCGGCAGGGCAGACCAGTGACATAATATTGTTAAAACGTCCGCAAAGAGGTGTAGCGCATGGATACCGAAACCAGCAGAAGCCTCGCTGAGCCCCAATTCGATCGTTCCCTGATTCGTTGGTTCATGCGACGTATTGGCAATCCTCGCATCTCGGTTCGTCTGTGGAATGGCGATGAGTTCCCGGTAACGGACGAGCGGCCGGTTGCGTGCATGGAGTTTCGCGAACGACGGGCGATGTTTGAAATGCTGCGATCGCCGTCGCTGGGCTTTGGCGAGAGTTACATGCAGGGGCTGATAGAGATCCACGGCGATCTGCTCGAGTTTTCCAATGAAGTGACTGCGGCAATGACGACCAAGCGTGCCGCTGGCTACTACGGCCCGAAAATTCGCTCGCTGTTATACGCGCTGAACCGCAACTCGCTGGACCGCTCACAGCGCAACGTTTACCACCACTACGACCTCGGCAACGACTTCTACAAGTTGTGGCTGGACGAGCACATGGTCTACACCTGCGCGTACTACGACACACCGTCTGCGACCCTGGCCGAAGCGCAGGTCGCCAAACTCGACCACGTGTGCCGGAAACTGAAATTGCAGCCCGGACAAAAGGTCATCGAAGCGGGCTGTGGCTGGGGCGCGCTGGCCATGCATATGGCCGAGCACTACGGCGTCGATGTCATTGCCTATAACCGCTCCAAGGAACAGGTTGCTTACGCAAGGGAAAGAGCAGCGGCCAGGAACCTGGATGGCCGGGTGACGTTCGTCGAGGACGACTACCGTCGAATTGATGAACGCTGCGATGCCTTTGTGTCGGTTGGCATGCTGGAGCATGTCGGGTTGGCCAATTTCAGGGCGCTGGGCGCGTTGATCCAGCGCAGCCTCAAGCCCGACGGATTTGGCCTGATTCATTCGATCGGGCGCAGCTTTCCGAATCGAATGGATCCCTGGATCGTCAAACACATCTTTCCTGGCGGTCACGCTCCGAGCCTCGCCGAGATGATGTCCGTATTCGAGCCGCAAAAGTTCTCGATTCTCGACGTGGAAAACCTGCGCCCGCATTACGCTCGCACCTGCGAGGCC
This sequence comes from uncultured Woeseiaceae bacterium, assembly GCA_945787435.1. Classification (GTDB taxonomy): domain Bacteria; phylum Pseudomonadota; class Gammaproteobacteria; order Steroidobacterales; family Woeseiaceae; genus UBA1847. Next base: position 1,145 of record CALZHX010000207.1, on the reverse strand, counting down.
TGGTTGCGGAACTTCGATTCCGTGGCCGACAAGGTTGCGGAGATGTATAGCGAGGAATTCGTACGCATGTGGCGCTTGTACCTGGCCGGTTCGTCGGCAGGATTCGAGTCCGGCACCCTGCAGTTGTACCAGGTCGTGTTCACGCCGCGCGGCAACAATAAGGTGCCGTGGACACGCGACTACATGTACCCGGAGGAAACAGGGATCCACTGACGTGCGAGTCGCCGATGCCATAGTCGTAGGCGGCGGTCCCGCAGGATCAACCTGCGCCTGGAAACTTCGCGAGGCGGGCCTGGACGTACTGCTGCTGGATCGCGCTGCGTTCCCACGCACGAAGCTGTGCGCGGGCTGGGTGACGCCCGAGGCCATTGCCGACCTCGAACTCGATCCGGCGGACTATCCGCACAGTTTCATGACCTTCGACACGCTCCATCTGCACTGGAAAGCGCTCACGGCCAGGCCTAAGTCCCGGCAACACTCCATTCGGCGCTACGAATTCGACGACTACCTGTTGCAGCGTTCCGGCGCCAGCGTGCTACAGCACAAAGTACGTGACATTCATCGCGATGGTGGCGACTACATAATCGACGGCGAATTTCGCTGCAAGTACCTGATCGGGGCGGGCGGCACTGCCTGCCCGGTCTACCGGCGGCTTTTCAACGATCGCAACCCGCGTTCCAGCGCATTGCAGACAACGACCTTCGAGTATGAATTCGCGTACGACTGGAAAGACCCGGCGTGCCACCTGTGGTTTTTCGATGACGGCTTGCCCGGGTATGCCTGGTATGTGCCCAAGGCAGAAGGGTTTATCAACATTGGCCTGGGCGGCATGTCCGATCAGCTGAAGCGACAGGGCGGGCATATTCGGGATTACTGGTCCAGTTTCGCCCGCAAGCTTCACCAGCTCGGACTGGTTTGTCACGATGATTTCGATCCCACGGGCTACAGCTACTATTTGCGCGGTAATGTCGACGAGGTGCGAGAAGACAATGCCTATATTGTAGGCGATGCTGTCGGTCTCGCGACGCGTGATTTGTGCGAGGGCATCGGGCCTGCGGTCAGGAGCGGCTTGCTCGCGGCACGTGCCATCGCTACGGGTGCAGACTACTCACTCGCCGGGATCGGCAAGTTCAGTGGCACCGGAT
>CALZHX010000206.1 GCA_945787435.1 uncultured Woeseiaceae bacterium | reverse complement strand
GATCGACTATATTGAAATTCCGGTGACGGATCTCGCGAAGACCCGTGAGTTTTTCAGCGCTTTGTATGGCTGGGAGTTTCAGGAGTGGGGCCCGGACTATTTCAGTTTCAGCGATGGTCGTACCGATGGCGGGCTACGGCGAGCAGACGAGCCCGCGTCCGCGTCCGGTGTGTTGCTGGTGTTCTACAGCAACGACCTGGAGCGCGATTTCGAGCGTGTCAAAGAGCTCGGCGCGACCATCAGACAGGACATATTCGATTTTCCGGGCGGCAGACGCTTTCATTTTGTCGATCCTGCGGGCACCGAATTCGCCATGTGGGCCAGTGTAGAAGAACAATAACGGAGCATATTCCATGCACGAACAAATCAATCATCCCTGTGTGCAGCACAAGCTCGCGATCATTCGCGACGTGGATACAGGGCATAAACGCTTTCGCGAACTTGCAACTGAGATAACCGAATTCCTGTGTTACGAAGCACTCAAGAACATCAGGATGAAAGAGGTCGAAGTAGAAACACCTCTTGCGACGGCCAAGTGTCACAAGATCGACACCGATCTTGTCGTGGTCCCCATCCTGCGCGCCGGTGTTGGCATGCTGGAGGGCATACTTGAACTCGTACCGACCGCACGTGTGGGTTTCGTCGGCTTGTATCGTGACGAGGAAACCAAGCAGCCGGTCAGCTACTACGAGCGTTTCCCGCCGCAGACCAAGGGCGGCACCTGTATCATCATCGATCCGATGCTTGCCACGGGCGGCTCGACGATTGCCGCGATCGACCTCCTGAAGAAATCGGGTGCCGGGCAGATCGTTGTGATTTGCATCGTGACCTGCGAGGAAGGGCTGTCTCTCGTTGAAGAAGCACATCCGGACGTACCTGTTTATACCGCCTCCATCGACGACAGGCTGGACGAGAACAAGTACATCGTGCCCGGGCTGGGCGATGCGGGAGACCGGCTCTTCGGGACCTCACATTAGAGGCAAAACATAGGTGTCCGGAGTATCATGGGACAGCAGCAGGCCGAGGGGGTCTCGCATGGCTGAAAACAAGACAAAGAAAACCAAGGTGAGCGTGGCGTCGTTTCTGGGCGCCATCGAAGACCCTCGGAAGCGATCCGATGCCAAAAAGGTAGCGGCTATGATGCGCCGGGCGACCGGTAAACGCGCCAAAATGTGGGGCAGCAGTATCATCGGGTTCGGCGAATACCACTACAAGTATGAGAGCGGCCGCGAGGGCGACTTCGCACTGGTTGGTTTCTCACCACGCAAGCAGAATCTGGTTGTCTACATCATGCCGGGATTCGACCCGTTTCCCGCCCTGATGAAGAAGCTCGGCAAATACAAGACCGGAAAATCCTGCCTGTATCTCAACAAACTTGATGATGTCGATCACGATGTACTGGAAAAACTGATTGGCGATTCAGTAAAAGTCATGCGCAAGCGATACAAGGTCAGGTGACGATCCGATGAGTGACACGATTAAAACCAAACGGCTTGAAGGCACGCACCTGATTGTTGAGACCCAGGGCGGGACTGAGACCTACGATTCCAAGTTCCTGGTCGCAGCGTTACTGATCTTTGTTGCGCGTGGCAGCGGTACGATCGAGCCTGAAGAGTCCGCCAAGATGATCGATCTCATCGAGGACTATTTTCACATGCAGGGTGCAGAGTCTCTCGAGTTGCTAACACGAGCGATGAGTGAGATGGCGGAAAACCCCGACCTGGGCCAGGCGCTTATAGACCTCGCTCCGACTTTGACGGAAGGCGACAAGGAAGAAATTGCGCTTATGGCCCTCAAGGTAGTTGCCGCAGACGGCCGGCGGGAGGTCACCGAGATGGAGAAATTCAACCAGGCGGTCGAGGCCATCGGTATTTCACCCGAAATCGTGCACCGTGCGTTCGATCGCTATTTTGCGGAGACGCTGCCCGGCACGTAACGCGGTCATGACGGGGGAGGCGCTGCAAGAAGAAGGCTGGATTCTGCGCGAAGCGATAGCAGCCGACATTGACGATTTGATGCGCTGGTTTCCAAAGTTTGACGACGTGCATGTCTGGGGTGGACCGTCGTTTCGATTTCCGTTTACGCGGGAGACCTTCGTCGAGGATATTTGCTGGGGAAAGATGGCGTCATTTTGCCTTTGTGGCCCATCGAACCGCGTCGTCGCGTTTGGGCAGCTGTACGAGCGCGATGGCAGGATTCACCTTGCGCGGCTTGTCGTAATCCCTGATATGCGCGGGCACGGTGTCGGCCGGCGCCTAATAGAAATGCTGGTGAAGGCCGGTCAGGCGATGTTTCCCGGTGATCAATACTCACTGTTCGTCCTTCGTGAAAACAAGCCGGCCTATGAATGTTACAAGTCGTTGGGATTTGAAGTGACAGATTACCCGGACGACATGCCGCACGCGGACGTGTGCTACTACCTGACCCGGCCCGCCGAAGTAGAGGAATCATGATATGCATCGAAGTCGTTTAGCCGGATACATTATCGATTGCCGGACGGACAACCTGGAGGAGGCCGCCGATTTCTGGAGCGCGGCGCTGGGGTATAAGCGCAGGGAAACGTCGGAGGACGATCTGTACCTGGGGCTGGAAACACCGGATGGGGACCCCTACGTCGAGGTGCAGACCGTTGATCACGCGAGTCGCATTCACCTCGATATCGAATCCGACGACATAGAAGCCGAAGTACAACGCCTCGAGGCGCTGGGAGCGCGGCGCATCGAAGCAATCAAAACATGGGTGGTCATGGAAGCACCGACCGGTCAGCGGTTCTGCGTCGTAAACCGCGGCCACAAGAATTTTGACGACACAGCCAATCGCTGGGAATAAACAAGAAGGAGAACAACAATGACAAGTGAACTGATGAGTCTGACTTGGGTCGTCGCGTTATCGACGGTCATGTGGGTCCCGTACGTCCTGAACACGATCATGGTACGGGGACTGATCGATGCGGTCGGCTATCCCGACAACCCTAAACCGCTCGCGCCGTGGGCGGCGAGGATGAAGAAGGCACATTACAATGCCGTTGAAAATCTCGTTATCTTTGCAGCACTTGTACTGATGCTCAATGCGGTGGGCGTAAGCAATGGCACGACGGTGCTGGCCTGCAATGTTTTCTTCTGGGCGCGGCTAGTGCACCTTGTGGTCTATACGTTTGGCATTCCGTGGCTTCGAACCCTGTCGTTCTTCGCCAGTTGGCTCTGCATCGTCGCATTGATCGTGCAGCTAATCTGATCCGAAGCCGCCGCCGCCTGGGGTTTCAATCACCAGCACATCTCCGGGGCTTAGTGACGTTTCGTCATTGCCCTGGAGTCGCTCGATGTCGCCGCCTGAGCGAACGACAGTATTGTTACCGCAGCTACCGGGGCCGCCGCCCTCGAGGCCAAAAGGCGCGACAACGCGATGTGATGTCAGCATCGTAGCCGTCATCGGCTCCAGAAATCGCAGCTTGCGTATGACACCGTCACCACCGCGATGCAAGCCGATTCCTCCGGATCCGTGGCGGATTGAGAATTCCTCGTTGCGAACCGGGAATCGCGCCTCGAGTACTTCCGGGTCTGTCATGCGTGTATTTGTCATGTGACTGTGGACCGCATTGGTGCCGTCGTGATCGGGGCCGGCGCCGGTGCCACCGCAAATCGTTTCGTAGTTCTGGTATTCATCGTTACCGTAGAAGATGTTGTTCATCGTGCCTTGCGAGGCCGCAAGGACACCGAGCGCCCCATACAATGCATTCGTTACCGCTTGCGACACTTCGACATTGCCCGCCATAACGGCAGCCGGGTACTCCGGGCTGATCATCGATGGCTGCGGTATCTTAAGCTTGAGTGGCTTGAAACAGCCTTCGTTCAGCGGAATGTCATCGTCAACCAATGTCCTGAACACATACAGGACCGCGGCCTTCGAGACGGCGGTCGGCGCATTGTAATTGCCGGCGTTTTGTCCGGAGGTTCCCGTGAAATCGAGCGTCGCGCTGCGCTCATTGCGATCGACCGATATACGAACGCATATCCTGCTGCCATCGTCCATGGGGTACTCGAATTCGCCATTCTGAAGCACGTCGATCACGCGGCGAACGGACTCCTCGGCGTTGTCTTGTACGTGCGTCATGTAGGCGTTGACGACGTCGATACCATAGTGATCGACCATCTTCCGCAGTTCGGCAATGCCGGTCTCGTTAGCGGCAATTTGCGCTGACAAATCAGCGATATTCTGGTCAATATTGCGGCACGGGTACCTGCCCGAGCCCAGCAGGTCTCGTAATTCCTCTTCGCGCAAATGGCCGTCTTCCACCAGCAGGACATTGTCGAGCAACACGCCTTCCTCGTCGATATGCGTGCTGTCAGGAGGCGCGGAACCAG
>CALZHX010000205.1 GCA_945787435.1 uncultured Woeseiaceae bacterium | reverse complement strand
TACGCACGGACGAGTTGCGCCTGCTCGATGACTTGTTCTTCTCCTTCCGTGAGGCTGATCGAATTGACGACCGCCTTGCCCAGCACACACTGGAGTCCGGCCTCAATGACCGACCACTTCGATGAGTCGATCATGATTGGCACACGCGCGACGTCAGGTTCGGTAGCGATCAGGTCCAGGAATGTGACCATCGCCTTTTCCGAGTCGAGCATACCCTCGTCCATATTCACGTCGATGATCTGCGCACCGTCTTCGACCTGGGTTCGTGCGACCTGCACAGCGGCACCGTAGTCGTTGGCCTCGATCAGCCGCCGGAATATCGCCGAACCCGTAACGTTGCAGCGCTCGCCGACGTTAACGAACAAATCGTCCGGACCGATGTTGAGCGGCTCGAGGCCGGACAGGCGGCAACGCACAGGAACCTCGGGGACGGCCCTGGGAGCGACGCCGTCTACAGCCTGTTTGAGCGCACGTATGTGTTGCGGTGTTGTACCGCAACACCCACCCGTCATATTGACGAGTTCACTGCTCGCAAACTCCGCGATAATCGCGGCCATCTGTTCGGGTGTCTCGTCGTACTCACCAAATTCGTTCGGCAACCCGGCGTTCGGATGGGCGCACACGCGTGCGTCCGCGACGCGTGCCAGCTCAGCAACGTACGGCCGCAGGTCTGCAGCACCGAGCGCGCAGTTGAGACCGATCATGAACGGATCAGCGTGCCGCACGGAGTTCCAGAAGGCTTCAACGGTTTGCCCTGACAAAGTGCGGCCCGATGCGTCGGTAATCGTGCCCGAGATCATCACGGGTAACGTCACGCCTGTCTTCGCGAAGCTCTGCTTGATCGCGAAGATCGCCGCCTTCGCATTCAGCGTGTCGAAAATCGTCTCGACCATCAGGAAGTCAACGCCGCCCTGGATCAGCGCTGTCGCCGCTTCTTCGTAAGTCTCGACGAGACCCGCGAAACGGATGTTGCGGTAGCCCGGATCGTTGACATCGGGCGAAATCGAGGCGGTACGATTCGTGGGCCCGAGAACGCCGGCAACGTAGCGCGGGTTGCCGCTGCGCTTCGCGTGCCTGTCTGCACATTCGCGCGCGAGGCGAGCAGCCGCGAGGTTGAGCTCGGCCACGAGGTCTTCCATGCCGTAGTCGGCCATCGACGGCGCATTGGCGTTAAACGTGTTGGTTTCGATGATGTCGGCGCCGGCTTCGAGAAACGCCGTGTGAATTTCCCGGATCACCAACGGCCGCGTCAGCGTCAACAGATCGTTGTTGCCCTTGAGGTCTCGCGTCGAGTCGCGAAAACGTTCGCCGCGATAGTCTTCCTCGGCGAGTCCGTAGCCCTGGATCATCGTGCCCATCGCCCCGTCGAGCAACACGATGCGCTCGTCCAGGCTCTGCATCAATGATTCGATTCTTTCCTTGCGTTCCATCGGCGTTCCTTCAGGCAGCTGCCGCTGCAGATCTCACGCCGAGCGCATGACAGATGGCCACGGTCAGCTCGGAGCGGTTCAGTGTGTAGAAGTGAAACTCGTCACCGCCCTCGGACTGCAGTCTGCGTACCTGCTCGATGGCAACGTTCGCCGCGATCATCTTGCGCGTCTCTGCGTCGTCTTCGAGCCCGGCAAAGCGCTCGCTGAGCCATTCGGGGACCGACGCACCGCAGCTTTTTGCAAAGCGCTGCAGTTGTGGAAAGCGGGTAATCGGCAAGATGCCGGGGACGATATGCGTGTCAATGCCCGCCGCGCCGGCAAGATCGCGAAATCGCAGAAAGACGTCCACGTCAAAAAAGAACTGCGTAATGGCACGCGACGCTCCGGCGTCGATTTTTCGCTTCAGGTTTTCAAGATCGGCTATCGGGCTGGACGCTTCAGGATGGACTTCAGGATAGGCCGCAACCGAAATATCGAAGTCGGCGACTTTCTTCAGACCTGCCACGAGGTCTGACGCATAGGCGTACCCGTCCGTGTGCGGGGAGTAGCCTTTCGACTCGTCCGGCGCGTCTCCCCGCAGCGCAACCAAATGCCGTATGCCCATATCCCAGTAGTCGCGTGCTATATCGTCGATCTCTCCGCGACTTGAACCGATGCAGGTCAGGTGCGGAGCAGCGGTCAGCTCGGTCTCGGCAACAATGCGTTCGACTGCCGCGTGCGTGCGCTCGCGTGTCGAGCCATCGGCACCGTAGGTAACCGATACAAACCGCGGTGACAGTTCCTTCAGCTGCTGCACCGACCGCCACAGTGTCGCTTCCATTTGCTCCGAATGCGGCGGGAAGAACTCGAATGAAACCTGGACATTGTTTGTGGACATAATTGTAAAACTCAGGCTGCGGCCGATTCGTGATCTGCCGGCGATGCGACGGCGAGAAGCCAGCGTGGATCCCTGGCAGGAACATGTCGCGGCGATGCGAGTCGCAGACCCGCAGCTCCACACCAAACGGCAATTTGTTTTTCAAAGTTGGCGATATTGGCGGCATCCCGATCGCCGGTTTTCGACAGCAGCAGCAACCTGCCACCGGACTTGAGAATGCGTCGTGCCTCCTGGATCGCGACCATCGGCCGCTCGGCGTCATTAAGAACGTCGTCAAGGATGACCGTGTCGAACTCGCCATCGGCAAACGGCAGCTCGTACATATCGCAATTCCGCAGCGAACAGTTTTCGACGCCTGCCAGCAGGAGTTCGGCACGAGCCAGTTGCCTGGCGTCGGCATTAACGTCTACGCCAACAGCGCGTTGCGCACGAGAACCGAGCAATTTGAGAATGCGGCCCTGCCCGCTGCCAATATCGATCAGGTCACCAAGCGGCATCGTGACGGTCAACTCAATCAGCGCACGATGCAGGCTGCGCACGTTCTCGTCATCCTTCTCGGGAACGGTGCGTCCCTGTTCCGCGCGCAACGCACACAGCTTGTCGAAGTCACGTTCGTACGCAGGCTCATCGGCGGGCAGCAGAGCGAACAAGCGGCGGCGCTGGGCCGCCTGCTCGCTGCCGAGCGGCACGCGGTAGTAGACGAAGTGCCCATCGCGAAATTTTTCGAGTAATCCCGCATCGCAGAGCTGCTTCAAATGCTGGGAGATGCGTGGCTGGCTTTGCGCCATGACCTGGGTCAGCTCGGAGACCGTGCACTCACCGCGCACACAGAGCGCCAGCAGGCGCAACCGAATTGGGTCGGCGAAGGCCTTCAGGTGAATGATCAGTTGTTGTGTGCCGCTTTGCATAATATAAATATATAAAGATTTCTTTATAAAACGACCGATTAGAATACCACACGACACGGCACTCGGGGAGTTATCTCCCTCATGGCTCGCTAACGCTGCGCTTTACTTCGGTCGACAATCTCCCCTTCGTGCCGGTCCCCCGATCATCGGTGAGGTCCGTGAAGGCCGAGGGCGGGATTCTTTGTTGCCGGTAGTAAAGCGGACCGCAGGGAGCCATACCGGCAACAAAGATGCCGGTCTCGAGCCTGTGCGACGTCCTCGGTGTGTCGTGTCGCGTGATGAGTTTCGCGCGCGTACTTTTTTTTCGGTGGGTGCATCTGTAGGGTCCAAAGTCGCATCTCCATAAGTAAGACCGCGAACAAACGAAGGAGAAACACGTGGAAAATCTAGGCGGAGGATTGGCTGCCCTGGCGTTCTGGGGCTTCATCGCATCCACTGTCGTGGGGGGCCTCTGGTATGCCATCCGCGAGAAACAGGCCCAGCATGCGACGCTGCAGCGCATGATCGAGAGCGGTCAGAAAATTGACGCCGAAGTCATCGACAAGATCATCAGCGGCGACGGTAAAGCTGACAAGGACCTCAAGATCGCGGCCTACATCACGATGTCTGTCGCGCCCGGCCTGGTTCTGCTGGGCTTCGTCCTGAGCCGCGTAAACGAAGACATATTTGCGATTTTGTCGGGCGTTGCCGGACTCGTGCTGTTTGTCGGGTTGGGACTACTGGCAGCGTCAAATATTGCCGAGCGCTCGGCAAACCAGAACGACAGGCCGCCGATGTAACGATTGCTCGAGCAACCCTGTCCATGCAACCAGACCTGTATTCCGGTAGCGCAGAAGCGCCGCTCGTCGGCCTCGCGCGTAAAGGCGATCGCGCTGCCTTCGCGGAACTGCTGCGCCGGCGGCAGGCATGGATACGCAACCTGTTACTGCGATGCTGCAACAACCCGGTGCTTGCCGATGACCTCGCACAGCAGGTCTTCCTGCAGGCCTGGCGGACGATTCAACAGCTGCGCCACTCGGGTCGCTTTGCCGGCTGGCTCAAGCGCCTCGC
>CALZHX010000204.1 GCA_945787435.1 uncultured Woeseiaceae bacterium | reverse complement strand
TTGTCGATCCCAACCGAGCGGCCGCTCATATTCTCGTCGACGGCAGCGACCCCACCGTACTTGGCGTTGCCAATCAATTGCGCAACATGCCTGTCGCGTTCGATTCCAACCGCCGAGAGAAGGAAAATTCAGCGCTCGAGGTCCGACCGTATTTCAACCCGGAGCGCCGCACACCTGTGAATATCGTACCTGGCCTCATGGGCGTCATTCTCACGATGACAATGATGATCTTCACGGCCGTCGCCATCGTTCGCGAACGCGAGCACGGCAATCTCGAGTTGCTTATCAATACACCGGTTACATCCGCCGAACTCATGATCGGCAAAATAATTCCGTATATTGCAATCGGGCTGGTACAACTCGCCTTGATACTCACAATTGGTGATCTGCTGTTTGATGTGCCCGTGCGCGGCAGCGTTCTGGATTTGTATGTCGCCGCCAGTTTCTTTATCGCAGCCAATCTCGCGCTGGGATTATTTGTATCGACGATGGTCAGTACACAGTTTCAGGCCATGCAGGCGACTTTTTTCCTCATGATGCCGTCGATCCTGTTGTCAGGATTTATGTTTCCATTCGACGGCATGCCGAAAGCAGCGCAGTGGATTGGTGAGGCCCTGCCGATTACCCACTTTATTCGCATGACTCGCGGCATCATGTTGCGTGAGGCGTCGCTGGGAGAAATGCCAGGAGACCTGATCTACCTGGGTGTCTTTGCGGTCGTGGCAATGACGGCAGCTGCGTTCAGGTTTTCCAAGCGCCTCGATTAATCACGTCTCGGGCTCGCAAAATTGCGGCCATTCTGGTCCAATCAGCACCAGAGCGGCTCTATCCGGATAATATGAATCAGAATCAGGACAAGCAACCCACCGTCTTTATCGTTGATGACGACCCTGCGATACGCTTCGCGATGCAGGCTCTGATGGACTCGGTCAATATAGAGCACGAGATTTTCGCGTCGGGCGACGAGTTTCTCGAGAATGCAGACGATCATCGTGCCGGCTGCCTGGTACTCGATATCCGCATGCCGGGCCTCGGCGGCCTTGAGCTGCAGGAAGAGCTGCTCAAGCGTGGTAGCACTCTACCGATCATCTTTATCACGGGTCACGGCGATGTACCGATGGCTGTCGACGCGATGCAAAAAGGCGCCGTTGACTTCATTCAGAAGCCATTTCGCGACCAGGACCTGCTCGACCGCATTCGTGAGGCGCTCAAGACCGATCAGGAACGCCGCGAGGAGCAGCAAAAACACGCGGAAGTCGCTGAACGGCTTGCGCGATTGACGAATCGCGAACGCGAAGTCTTTGATCTGGTCGTGACTGGCAAACCAAATAAGGTCATCGCTTACGAACTCGGGGTGAGTCAGCGAACGGTGGAAATCCACCGCGCCAGGGTCATGGAGAAGATGCAGGCAAGGTCACTGGCTGACCTCGTCAAGATGCATATGACGGCGTAGCCCGCCGCCTACATGTGCGCCCTGCGATGCTCCTCGAAGCGCGCGCAATCAATACACTTTCTCGCGTAAGGATGCGCTTCCAGGCGCCCATCGTCGATATCGGCGCCGCACTCATCGCAAGTGCCGTACTCGTCCCTGTCCATGCGTTTCAGCGCCTCACTGATTTTCGAAATCTCAACGCGCGCCTCATTGCCAAGCGCATCCACAACTTCGCTGTCTTCGAGCTCTTTGGCCCGCTCTTTGGAATCGGCGTCGTAGCCACGGCGCAGATTCGCTTTCACGCGGTCCAGACGGCCCCTCAGTTCGGCCTTTTTGGTTTCCAGCCGTTCTCGCTGCGTCGCGTACCTGTCGTCTCGCATGGCGAATTCTCGGATTAGTCCTGTTCCCTATCTAAGCCCAGACCAGCCCTCACAGAAATTAGTACATCCACCTATTTAGGGGTAGGTAAATTCCACTGTGCGCTAGGCATCTCGCCTTATGGAATGTATTGAGGTCACCGCCTACCCTCTTAAATTAGGAAACAACGCAAACGGCGTGGACTAGGGACCATCATGGAGAACATTTCCAAAATCTTGTCAGTTATTGACCCGACTGTAGATGACCAACCGGCGTTGCGGCGCGCCGCCTGGCTGGCCAAGAATTGCGGAGCGGAGCTTGAATTGCTGGTTTGCTATTACAACGAGTACCTGAGCGGTGACCGTCTGTTCGACTCACCATCGCTTGAAAAGGCTCGTAGTGAAGTCATTGCGAACCAGGAACAGCACCTGGAGGACCTTGCCGAACCCATTCGAAAAAGCGGCGTCGTCGTAACCACGACCGCCGCCTGGGACCACCCGCTTTACGAAGGCATTGTTCGCCACGCCGTTGCCAGCGGCGCAGACATTGTCATCAAGGATACCCATCATCATTCAGCCGTCACACGTGCGCTGCTGACGAATACGGACTGGAACCTGATACGAACCTGCCCGGCACCTTTGTGGCTCGTCAAGGCACACGATCTCGCAGACCCACCGATTTTCGTCGCGGCCATTGACCCGATGAACCAGCACGACAAACCGGCAGCACTCGACGATGAGATTTTGCACATCAGCAAGTTGCTCGGCAGCAACGTCGGGGGCGAAGTGCACGCGTTTCCCTCGTACGATCCACGGATCGCCGTTGCGACCGCAACAGCAAACGCCTACATACCGGTGTCATTGCCGTTTGATGAAATAGAACAGCAGATGCATGAGGATCATGAGAAGCGCTTCAATGAGATCACATCATTTCATGGACTCGCTGATGAGAATTCGCACCTGGTTGCCGGCCTGACACACGAAGAATTGCCCGCCATTGCCGACAGTCTCAAGGCAGATGTTGTCGTGATGGGTGCCGTTGCACGCAATCGCTGGAAGCGTCTGTTCATCGGTGCGACTGCAGAGCGCACACTGGAGCATTTACCGTGCGACCTGCTGATCGTCAAACCGGACTGGTTCCAGACACCGGTTGAGTCCAGGGCGCACGAAGCAGCCTAGAACTGCAACCCGGGGCAGCAACCTAGGGCAGCACGTCATCCAGAACGCTGAGGGCGAAGTCGGCGTTTGCCTTGGTGAGTACCATCGGGCAGCGCAGCTTCAGGATATTGGCGTCCGGACCGATCGCACCGGTCAGCACACCGCGATTGCGCAGATCATTGACGATCCTGGTGGTCAGTTCGGTCGCCGGCGTTCGCTCGTCCCGATTTGTAACCAGTTCGACGGCGAGGAACAAGCCTGTACCACGCACATCGCCGATACACTCATGATCACCTGCGAGCTTCCATAGTCCGTCGATCAGGTGCTGACCAACTTCGAGCGCATTCTGCTGCAGATTCTCGGTTTCGATGATGTCCAGCACGGCGAGACCAGCCGCACAGGACACAGGATTACCGCCGAACGTATTGAAGTAGCGCCCGTAACCCGAAAAGGTATCAACGAGCTCCCTGCGTGTAGCAACCGCTGACAGCGGGTGACCATTGCCCATGGGCTTGCCCATCGTGACAATATCCGGCACAACACCATCCGCCTCAAAGCCCCAGAAATGCCTGCCAGTTCTGCCGAAACCCGGTTGTACTTCGTCGGCAACGAACAGAGCGCCAGCATCGCGCACTATTTTTGCCACGCTACGCAGGTATCCGGTTGGGGGCGCAACGACCCCGCTGCTGGAGATGATGGTGTCGATCATGAACGCTGCTGGTTTTATGCCCCGACTTTGTAGCAATGCGAGCGCTTCGTTGACGTGTGCGGCATAGCGTACACCTGCATCGGCGTCACGGTAGGCGCCACGATACGTGTCTGGCGCAGGCACGGTAACCACGTAGTCAGGGACGTCCTCTGCCGGAATAATGTCGGTCGAAATCTCGTAGATCGCCTGCGAATTGCCGTGATAGGCAAAGTCAGTGACGATAATCCCGGTGCCGCCCGTACACCGGCGCGCGATCCGAAGCGCCAGTTCATTGGCCTCGGTACCCGTGCAGCAGAACATCGCCGTATCAAGATCGTTCGAGAATTTTCCGGTCAGGCGTTCCGCCAGATCGAGTACGTTTTCGTGAAGATAGCGCGTATGCGTATTGAGTATGCCTGCCTGCCGTGAAATGGCATCAACCACTTGCGGATGACAATGCCCAACGTGCGGCACATTGTTGTACATGTCGAGGTATTTTCGACCCGAGGCGTCGTAAAGCCAGACGCCTTCTCCCCTGACCAGGTGCAGGGGCTGATCATAAAAAAGCCGATAGGCCGAGCCCATCAGCTTTCTTCTGCGATCGAATAGTTTGGAAGTGTCTGCCGTCACCACCGGCAAGATTACCGGAAGCGACGGCAGACTACGATTATCA
>CALZHX010000203.1 GCA_945787435.1 uncultured Woeseiaceae bacterium | reverse complement strand
GGCCAGAATGCCGGTCTCCCACTTGGCATTGGTGAAGTCCTCAAGAGTGGCCCGGGCGAATTCGACTTCGGAACCATCCGGATTGAGGGTCAGCTCCATCTGCGCCTGGTCGACCCAGCCTTCGATCCCCCGGTCTGTACGCACCTGGTACCAGTCAGTGCGCTGCATGAGGATCTCGACCTGGTCACCGCGATCAACAACATTGAATATCGGGTAGCCGCGGCCCGGCCCCGTATGCATTTCGAGATACGGATCGGCAACCGCCACTTTGCGAAGGACTTCGTCGGCGGCCTCTGCATGTCCGGGTGCGAATGTCAGCAGCGTCAGGGCTAGAAGACACGCGCACCACGCGGACAGATTACTGCGGGACGTCGAAAGGATTATTGTAGTACTGGGCTCCGACATCTAACCATTCCGCAATTAAGCGTCTCTCCGCGCTAGACAGAACACCGAAATGCTCTAGGTTGTTCGGATCTTCAAACCGTCCGAAGAAATCTCCCGACGCCCGGGCACCAGCGGCACTCGCCGGAGACGGAGTCGGGATAACGTCGAATATCGGGTTCCCGTCGATATCGACACCAACTTGCTGTTGCGCCTCGACCAAGGCGCCGTTGACCAATTCCTGAAGATTATCAGTAACTAACAGTTCGCGATAGGCATGGAAGTGATCCGGTTCGTCGGGTGAGAGCCCGTCGGTCAGTTCGAGTTGACCAGCCGGGACAATTACCGTCGCGCCGTCAGCCGGATCGATCTGCGTATGGCACAGTGTGCACTGCCTGTCGACCTGCACGCCGTTGCCGTCGAGTATCGGGACGCCTGCGGCATCAAACTGCGGCCGTGGCAGACTCCATAGGGGGTGCAGGACCGACTCGTAGTTGATGACGCTGCGACACTGCGCCTGCCAATCCTGCTGGCAAGCCAGCGATGTCGGCGATTGTGTCAACAAATCCGTGTAAAGCATGTCGATGTCGAGGTTGTTCGCACGAACCGTCGGATCCGCAGTCCAGACGTCGCGGTAAATCGCGTTCATCGACGGCTCAATCGAAGACGTAGCGTCGCAGACATTGCCGGCATTTGCGCATGTCACTCGCGCGCGCACCTCGGCCATGGTCTCGCCCGGTGTGTCTATGTACCACTGCGGATCTGTATTCGGAAATTCGAACCATCCTGCCTGGGCACCTGCATACGCCGATTCAAACGCGTCATAGCGACCGTGCGAGATTCCGGCGTTGCCGATGTGGCAACCCTGGCACTTCAGTTCCTGGCCCGGACGCAGGGAAATCCAGTTCTGGTGGCGCTCCGTTATGCGCTTGCCGTTCTCGTCCGTCACGCTGATCTGCAACGCGACGTTTGCCGGGACCTTGACCATAACCGAGCCGTCCGGCTCGATCATCGAGTAGGAGATGACCTCCTTCATGCCAAACTGGGTCGTTACGCCGAACGCCGTATTGTCGAGGTCGACAATATCATCGTCCGGGATAGACACAGCTTTCTCAATGCGCAAGAAGCGTGCCGGCCGGGCCGCAGCTGCCGTTTGCAATGGGTCAGCCATTGTCGGGATGTCGACGACGGCACCACCATCGAAGTCATACACATTGCGGATGTTCAACACAGCTTCGCCCGCATCAGCGATCGTCGGGTCCAGCTGGAATGTATTCATGCCGTCAGGAATGGCCGGCGGCGCAACTTTCGGATCAGCGGCCACAACTTCGGTGAAAATGAAGCCTTCCTCGCCGGGCACGATCGGCAACTGTGTATCGTCGCGCGGATCGTACATCCAGATGCCATAGAGCGGCGGGGCTACGACATACGTGCCCACGTCGGGTGTTACCGGGTTGTCAGGATCAGGCTGCACGAACAACATCGCCAGGCGATCCGGCGTACAGGGAGTGATTAATGTGTCATCGGTCATCGGGTCGCCATCGTCCATCAGCTGCTCGAGCAGGCGACACTGACTCCAGCTCACAATAAGGCGACCGCTGCCGTCGAGAATCGGGTAGACCGACGCAAAGCGCCCGCCAACTGACGGCACGCCGGGTTCGGTAGATACCTGGTTGATCGTGGCATCTTCCTGAGCCGGTCCATTGAGAATGCCGATGTTCGGCGCGGTCGGCTGAGTATTTTCGACGTACTGCTGTGTGTCGATCGCGACAAGCTCGCCGCCACCTTCGGTGTCTGTGAACGGGCGAATGAGCGCCATGACACGACCGTCTTCAAGCTCACGCGGCTGCATAAACTGCACGATCTCGCCGTTAGTGCCTGTTGCATGGCTCTGTGCACCGTACAACAACTCGAGCGCTGAACCGTCCGGGTTCATCCGGTAAAGGTTCACCTCATCATTGTTGCCGGCGTGATCCCAGCGCGAGAACACGATCTGGCCATTGCCCATTGGTGCTGGATCCAGGTCATGACTCTGATTGAATGACAACTGCTCAACGCCACTACCATCATCGTTCATGATGTGAATATTGAATGTGAACTCGTTTTGGTCTTCATCCATCGCCGGAAAACCCGCCTTGCCTTCATCAAGCAGAACTGCCTGCGAACGCGTTTGCCGGGTCGACGAAAATATAAGACGCCCGTCCGGCAGGTACTTCGGCATGATGTCGTGGCCGATTTCTGCGGTCAGGTCTGACTTGATAACGCGCTCCAGGACGCTGCCATCGAACGTGTACTTCCAGATATTCCAGGTCGGAAGGTCTTCTTCATCGGCATTCTCATCAAACGGATAACGCATGGCGAAAACGATCGCGCTGCCGTCGTAGGCAATCTCTACGTCGCGGATCGCGGCCAATCCCTGGGTCAGTTCACCGGTGATATTGACCGCTTCCGCACTCGGCGAAGCGCGATCGCGAAAGAATACGTCTGCGCCGAAATCGAACGTGATCTGTTCGCGCAAGTCTTCCTGTTCGAAATCACCATTGTCATCTACGGGAATAGGG
>CALZHX010000202.1 GCA_945787435.1 uncultured Woeseiaceae bacterium | reverse complement strand
TGCCGGCAATGGGGATTGCGCGCATGTGCTCGAAAAAGAAGCGTAGGAACGGCATTTGGAAGATGCGGTAGTACATGACAAAACGCATTGGACGACGTATGGAACCGGCTAGCAGAATCGGGTCCCTGTAGCTGACGTGATTGCAGACCACGATGGCGGGTCCCTTGCTGGGCACGTTATCGAGTCCGCCAGGCTGGATGCGATACAGCAAATTTATCAACACCCAGGCCAGGAATCGCATCATGAACTCCGGTAGCAGGGAGTAAATGTAGATTGCTACTGCGACGTTCAGTACGGCAAGGATCAGAAACAACTCGGGAATCGAGAATCCCAGGCTTAGAACGGCGATCGCCATGAGTGAGGCGATGACCATGAACACTGTATTGAGAATGTTGTTCGCGGCGATGATCCGCGACAGGTGGCTGCGCTTGGCGCGCTTTTGAATCAGTGCGTACAACGGCACGCTGTAGATACCACCGAATGCGCCGAGCATGGCAAGGTCAAACAATATGCGGATGCTCCCCGGTCGGCCAAGAAACTCGCTGATCGACGATACGGTGACAGCATGGGGTGCGATCTGCGCGAAATACAGGTCGATGGCAAACAAGCTAAGCCCGATGGAACCGAAGGGCACGAGTCCCAACTCGATACGGTGCCCTGACATGCGTTCGCACAACAGAGAGCCGAGGCCAACACCTACTGCGAATGCGACCAGCAGGACGGTTGTAATTGACTCATTGCCGTTGAGCATATCCATTGTGTAAGCCGGCACTTGCACTGTCATCACCGTGCCAAAGAACCAGAACCATGAAATGCCGAGGATGGACAAGAACACTGTTCGGTCCTCGCGCGCGAAACCTATGATGCGCCAGGTTTCCCGCCAGGCGTTCCAGCTGATCTTCAGGTCCGGATCTACGGCTTGCGTTGTGGGTACGCGGCGGCTGGCGAGGTAACCAAACACGGCAAAGCCAACAAGGCACGCCGCGAGCAAGGTCTGGTCGCCGGGGGAGATCGCGATCATCAGACCGCCAATGATCAGACCGAGAATGATCGCGACATAGGTGCCGGCCTCCACGAGCGCGTTGCCGCCGATGAGCTCGGAGGTAGCGAGTTGTTGCGGTAGATAGGCATATTTGACCGGGCCGAACAGCGTGGACTGGCAACCCATCAGGAACAGGACCAGCAACAACACCGGGTAGCTTTTTGTGATGAGCGCCACGCCCGCAATGGTCATCAATGCGATCTCCACCAGCTTGATGCGCCGCATCAGAAAGGACTTCTCGTATTTGTCGGCGAGTTGTCCGTCGGTGGCCGAAAATAGAAAAAACGGTAAGATAAACAGCAAGCTGGCGACGTTCGCGAGCTGGCTGTGGCTCATCCCGAAGATCAGGATGCCCTGAAATGTCACGAGAATAATGAGTCCGTTGCGAAAAACGTTGTCGTTGAGGGCACCCAGGAACTGGGTGGAAAAGAACGGCGCGAACCGGCGCTGCTTGAGTAGCGAAAACTGGCTCGGTTCTTTCACGTGTAGCGTGTCCTTTTGCCCAAAAGTGCGAACTCACGCAATTTCACATATTGATAGCGGTGCTATCATGCTAGGTTGCAGGATGCTGAAATATATACCATTTAATCAATTTAAGATTGGCTTGCGCCGTTCTTTCGATTGACGCAAGCCTATTCCGGGACTGGCAATAGCCAATGAATGTTCGATTAACAACGTTGCTGTGCGGGCTAATCATGCTCGGAGCGTGTGCCGAAGAGGTGCCGCCGAGATCCGTGCAGGAATTTCTCGCCGACCCCAATTCACTTGAAGCGGTTGTCGTTCGTTGTTCGCAGAACCGTTCCCAGACGCGCTATGAGGCTGAATGCGTCAATGCGCGCCAGGCAATTTCAATTATGGAAGCCAAGGAAGATCGGGCCAGGCGGGACGCATTTGAAGCCGAATCCGACAAGAAAAGACAGGCGCTGCGGCGCACGCAGCAAGCCGCTGCCGAAGCTCGTCGCAGAGCAGAGGCAGCTGAGCAGCGGCGCAAGGAAGCCGAGTACCTTGCGCAATTCGGCGAATTACCGCCTTCGCGGAATGGCAGTGTCGATTCGAACGAGGCTGCGATGAATGCACCGAGTGCGGTTATTCCGCAACCTGAAGCTGCGGACACTCCGCCATCCGGAGACGAGCAGCCTGCGACTGATGGTGGCAACGCGCCGGTTGCGGAACCCGCACCGCCTGCTACTGATCTTGATGCCGTGCGCGAAGAACTGCGCAAGCGTAGTGAGGAAACAGGCGGCTAAACCAGTCTAGTCCTGCGGACCGTCAGGCATTGTTCGGACATGCAGATCGCGCTGCGGAAACGGAATCTGAATCTCCGCCGCAGCAAAGCCTTTGTAGACATTGCATCCTAGCTCGTGATGAAGTCGTCCACGGTCGACCGGTTTTTCAATCCAACACAGCAACTCGAAATTCAGGCTGGATTCGCCGAATTGGCGAAACCTGACGCGCGGCGCTGGATTGCTGCATATTTCGTCATGATCGGTCGCAACTTTCTCGAGCGTCGCAATCACATGATCGATATCAGAGCCATACGCGGCACCGATGGCAATACGGATGCGGTGCTTTTCTGATGGTCCGCCAGCTTCATTGATGATCTTGCTATTGCCAATGATGCCGTTCGGAACCGTGATCTCAACATCATCGCGCGTCAAAAGTCGCGTGCTGCGCAGACCGATGTGCGTGACGACACCGCGTTCGCCGGTATCCAGGATGATAAAATCGCCGTTCTTGTAGGGCGCGTCCATGATGATCGAAACACCGGCGAACAGGTTTGACAGCGTATCTTTTGCCGCGAAACTCAGTGCCAGGCCGACGATGCCGGCCGATGCAACCCAAGCGGTAACATTGATGTCCCACGCGAGGAACAGGAAGTAGATCGCCAGCGCAAACAGGATAACTTTCACGATATTCTGAATGAGTGCCAGCATTCCCGTCTGCACGAGTTTGCTGCTGCGATTGCGTCGCGCAGTCTGGACGAAGACATCGGCCAGCTGGCGCAGCATGTTGTACCAGACAACAACGGCGATGGTCTTGAGAATACCCAGCGTTATAAACGTAGGTGGCCCCGGCAGGTCAATACGTCTCGTCGCCAGGCCGAGGCCTATGAGCACAAACGACATGAAGATCGGCTGATGTGCCAGCGCAACCAGGTGGTCATCGACATCAGTTTTCGAGCGCTTGGCGAGCTGGCCGATTGCTCTCGACAAAATCCAGTCGGCAATCTTGCCAAGCACGACAAAAACGACTGCGATGACCAACGCCTGCAGGTAGATGTTCGGGCCGATCAACTCGGCCATCGCTTTAACTTCTGAAATTACGTTTTCCAATGAGACGTCGACTGTCAATCAATAATTGGGATCGTATTGTTCTTCGTCGGCATCAGGCACACCGAACGTGCGAACCTCTGAGGGTCGTTCGTCGGAAGATTGCGGATCCTGGGTTGTGCCGGCGCTCATTCCGGGTTGCGTGGGCAGGCGCACGGTCTGCGCGGTCAGGATCTGGACGAATTCGTTTGCAATATCGGGCGCGATGTTTGGCGAACTGACAAAGATTTGCTCCGGAGTCATGCTCGACGAATCATAAAATGCGACATTGGCCTTGCGATCCATTGTCACTCCCGCGCCTTCGAATGCGACGCCAGCGAACAGGCCGCGACTGCGTGAGTATGAAACGACTTCAGCCTGGAATCGGATGTCCGTCGCGACAGATGTGTGCCTTCCGACCGGACCGGCCGCAATTGAGGCATCCGCACCAAGCGTGAACTTGCCATTGGCAATGCTCTCGACACTCTTGCGAGTACGAAAAACAAGGATAACATCGGTCGACTGCGCGCCGACCTGCCAGCCAATGCTGCCACCCGTCATCGTTATGAACGCCGGGTTGCTCCACGAATTGTCATCCTGCCGCACGACCAGGATACCGCGGCCACGTCGCGCGCCAATGCCGAAGCCTATTTTGACTACATTGGGAATGACCGCAACCGCATAGGCTCTTGAAAGCAGGGCGGGCGGTATGGATTTTTCCGGAATACGCAGTAACTTATCGAGGACGTCCGCTGCGTCGGCAACACGGCGTTCCTCTTGTGTGGCAGCAGTCGCGGGTAGCGCGATAATCAATGCGATAAAAGTGAGGATGACCGTACGGGATAGATCGCTCATGAATACCTATGAAAGCCAGTTACAGCAAGAGTTCAATGATACGCGAATTTCAGCGGTCTCTCACGATGTAAGGACTGGCGGCAGCGGCACCGCAAGAGAGGCACAGACAGCACGCAACAAATCGGCTTCCGTGCTTGTCAGTTTTCCGTCTGCAGCAACAGTGGTACTGATCGCCTTGACGAGCATTTGCCGGCCTTCGCCATTCAAGGCAGAAAGCAAGTCGAGCTGTTTATCCATCACGTGCGCCGCAAACTTTCTCTCGACATCGTACCTGGCATCGTGTGCCCAACTACCGAATAACTGCAGCCCTGCTCTGAAGGCTTTTTCGCCGTCGTCGTCAGTTTGATGGCCGTAGTGCGCGATGATGCGAAGCAGATCAATGGCGGCCTCACGAACAGGCATGCGTTTGGCACTGCGGCGTTTGGGCTTGCGTGATGGATGCATCGCTCGTTGCAGCGAGCTGACGAGCACGCGGTTAAAACAGTACTCGTACAGGTCAACGTTACCATCGACCTCGATCAGGCGTCTCGCAAGGTCGATCAGGTATTCGAGTTCCGCTGCCTGACGCTGCCGTAACGCAGGAAATGCGATTTCGAGTAACGGCAATCGGTAACTGCTGCTGATCTTCTTAAGTTCATCGTAATATCGCTTCACGGCCCTGGCGCGCTGCTCACCGAGTTGTTCGTGCGCCAGTGATAACTGGCGCTCGAGAACACGGCCACTACGATCGAATATCAGTGCGATCGTCAACAGGTACGCATCGTTCGGCGAATGTACCGCCGCGTACAGATCCTCTGGAATGGACTGCCGCAGCGTGCCGGCATATTCGACCTGCTCCCGGCTGGGGTGGCCAATGTTTTCAACGACATCTTCGGATGACGCACTGCGCGATACGCCAGGTGCGGTAGCGGCCATCGCGGCGACGCCTGCATATTGTTCTGCCGCTTTCATCTGGCGCGCCGCGCGTAAAGCCTTGTAATCGACTTGCGGGTAGTCATCCGGCCTAAAGTTCGGTTCGAGCGCCTGGATTCGTTCAGTCAGCGGCGGGTGGGTTGCAAAAAGTCCGCTGAACTTTGTGCCGGTTCCAAACAGCATGTGACTGACTTCTTCAGGCTCTGTCACCTGGAAATGCGAGCCGCTTTCGTAACCACCAATTTTCTTCAGCGCATTGGCGATACCCGTCGTTTGTCGCGTGAATTGTACGGCGGAGGCGTCCGCCAGGTACTCGCGCTGTCGCGAGACGCTTGCCTTGATGATGCGCGCAAAAAACACACCCATCCCGCCGACAACGAGCAGGACTGCTGCGACGACCATCCCGCCCGCAACCAATCTGCCATCCCGACCGCGGACGTAGCGCATGCTGAACATGATTTTGCGGCCGATGATTGTGAGCGCGATGATGCCGAACAGGACGCCCATGAGCCGGATATTCAGGCGCATGTCGCCGTTAAGGACATGGCTGAACTCATGGGCGATCACGCCCTGGAGCTCTTCCCGGTTAAGAATTTCAAGTGCGCCCCGGGTGACGGCGACTGCGGCATCCTCGGGTGCATAGCCCGCAGCAAATGCGTTGATACCCTGCTCTCGTTCGAGCACGTAGATCTCGGGAACGGGTACGCCGGACGCCAGCGCCATTTCCTCGACGACATTTCTCAATCGTTGGTACAACAGGTCCTTATTGTTTTCGCCGATCAGGGTCCCGCCGAGGTCCCGGGCAACCCGGCCACCACCGGCGCGCAACTGGGTCGTCTTGACCAGGGTCGCGATGCCGATGACGAGCAAGGTGAAGACCGCGGCACCCCCAAAAACTCCTGGACTGCGGGCCATGTGAGCCGCGTAATCTCCATCGCTATAGGCCCCGGAGAATGAATATGCGAAACCGATGATGAGCGATATGGTGAGGGCGATGCCGAGCGTTGCCAGCACGTAAAGAATCACAAACCGCCGCGTCGAGCGGCGAGCATGGTCCTGTGCGTCAAAGAAATTCACTGCAGCACCGAGCGTTCGTCAAGAACGCCTGGGATCAGGTGAATGAAACTTCAGGCGCGGCGCGCATCTCTTCGGATTCAATTTCCAGGAAGCTGGCCAGTTCGAAGGTGAAGAACCCGGCGATAACGTTGTTCGGGAAATTCTGTGCCGAATTGTTGTACTGCAGGACCGTGTCGTTAAACGCCTGGCGTGAGAACGCAACTTTGTTCTCAGTGCTGGCGAGCTCTTCCTGGAACTGCATCATGTTTTGATTCGCTTTGAGATCAGGATAAGCTTCGGACAAAGCGAACAGTTTGCCGAGCGCGCTCGTCAAAGCGCCTTCAGAGGCGCCGAGTTCCTTGATGGCCAGCGCATTGGCAGGGTCGGCTTTGGCGGCGTCGAGGCTAGCCGATGCGGCATTGCGTGCATTGATCACGGCTTCAAGCGTCTCGCGCTCATGTTTCATGTAGCCCTTGACGGCTTCGACGAGGTTCGGAATCAGGTCGTAGCGCCGGGTCAACTGTACGTCGATTTGGGCAAAAGCGTTCTTGACGCGATTGCGTTCATTAACGAGGCGGTTGTATATGCCAATGCCCCAGAACACAATTGCAGCCAGAACCGCCAGGAAAACCAGGAATGAAGTCACTGTCCCGCTCCTTGTCAAAAGTTCGAAGATCGAAGCATAACGCTCGCGCACAAGTTTCACTAGTTATGGCGGCGTTAATCGCGATTTCAATGCCTGCTCGAGGTGAGTGGGTTGGTGACGCGCGCCCGATGATGGGCACGGAAGTGAGCATTCGTCTGTGGCACGACAATGCTGCGACCGGCGAGGAAATCGTTGAGCAGATATTTGCCGAGGCCGATCGAATTGATCGGTTGATGAGTACCTACAAAGACGATAGTCGAATCTCGGAAATCAATCGGCTCGCCGCAACGCATCCCATCGTCGCGGGCGATGAGCTTTTTCAGCTCATTCGCCGTTCGCTGGACATCTCGGTCCTGACGCGTGGCGCATTTGATATCACCTACGATAGCGTCGGACAGCACTACGATTTTCGCAAGCGGCAAAGGCCCGACCAGGCGACAGTCGCAACCGAGCGCCAGTTGATCGACTTCCGGTTTGTCGAGCTGGACCAGGCGGCTGGCACGGTCCGTTTTCGCGAGGAGGGTGTACGCATCAATCTCGGCGGAATTGCGAAAGGATATGTCGTTGAGCGTGGCGTCAGTATTCTGCGTTCGCGCGGAGTGCGGAATGGCATCGTGACCGCCGGCGGCGATTCACGCCTACTCGGTGACCGTCGTGGTCAACCGTGGATGGTCGGTATACGGGACCCGCGCGCTGACGGTCAGGTTGCCATCTCGGTGCCGCTGGAGGATGAGGCGATTTCCACGTCCGGTGATTACGAACGCTATTTTGAGGAAGGTGACACACGCTACCACCACATTATCCAGCCCAGCACCGGCGAGCCGGCCAGCGGTGTGCGCAGCGCAACGGTATTCGGACCCGATGCGGTCATCACAGACGCGCTGTCGACGTCCGTTTTCGTCATGGGCGTTGACCAGGGGCTGCGCTTGATCGCGACCTTGCCCGATTACTAGAGCATCGTCATCGATGATGAAGGGCACATTTTCTATTCGGATGGTCTGCAGAAGCCATCGCCCTAGTGCTGACAAGCGCAAAAAAAACACTCTGCCTGTCGCTGAATAGAGACGGATATTCACTTTAAATTCAGCTAGATAGCTCTATCATAGACTATCCATCGGCGACGACATTGGCGCGCGCGTCGGCGGCCAGAGCGAGGCATTTGCGGTGTCTCAAAATATCTGGAAAAAACATCAATTTAACGTAATCTGTGACGGTTGCGCGCCGCGGCTATCGATTGAGGTGCAGGAAGGACGTGGATTTCAGGGCAAACGGTGATTTTTCAGATGGCGATTATGTTCATACAAGACCGGCCATTTGTGACTTCAATCACGGCCCCGGCAGGGCCCTGCCTGTCACCATTCAACGTCTGGCTGTGCCGCCCCAGGACACGGATTGTGTCTGGCTGACATTACAAGGATTGAGATGATGAAAATGAAAAATATTTTATTGGGTCTCTTATTCAGCGCATTTGCCGCCACCAGTCTCGCCTCATCGGGCCTGACGGGTCAGGCTGCGCCGGACTTCGCGTTGAAGAGTTCGTCGGGCGAAAACTTGCGGCTCTCGGAGTATCGCGGTGACGTTGTCATGGTGAATTTCTGGGCGACGTGGTGTGGTCCGTGCCGCCAGGAAATGCCGCTGCTCGACGAGTTGTACACGCGCTACGGACGCGTCGGATTCAGCCTGCTGGGCGTGAATATCGACGATAACTCGTCGAAAGCCATGAACATGGTTTCCGAACTCGGCGTGAGTTTCCCGGTGTTGTTTGATTCGAGCAAGGCAGTCAGCAAGCTGTACGAAGTCGACGCGATGCCGGTGACTGTACTCATTGACCGTGAAGGCACTGTTCGCTACGTGCACCACGGCTACAAACCGGGTTACGAAGAAATGTACCTCGACCAGATTCGGTCATTGCTGAGGGAGTGAGCGCGACGCTTGGGTCCGCAGGAGAGTGTTTGTTATAAATCGACTATTGATCAGCCTTATCTTGTGGCTGATGCTGGCAATTAGCGCGTCATCAATCGCGCTGTAAACCGCTGCCGCAGGTGGCGAAACTGCATCGCGCGAATAGTTTCGCAGT
>CALZHX010000201.1 GCA_945787435.1 uncultured Woeseiaceae bacterium | reverse complement strand
GTTTTCAGATTCACTTCCCACGCCGTCTTTGTCGTGTGCAGTGTCGGCATCGGTATCGCCTTACGTAAAATTTCAAGCGGCGCATCGACTTTCGATATGTTCGGCCCCCAGTCGGCAAAGCCCTCCGGGTTGATCATGTCGGGCGATAACTGGTTACCGGTCGAAATGAGTTTCAGCATCACGCGGCTGAAAGGTCGCAGCACGCTTTTCGCCGACTCCATGCCATGCTTGATCGCAGTCTCACGCATGATCATGACCAGGCCGCCCGGCGAGTTACCAAACGGACAGCGTGCAGCACAGGTATAGCACTGCGCACACGACCAGATCTTCTCCTGCATTGCGTCATAGATGCCGTCGAGGTTCTCGGTCCAGAGCAGTTGCACGATCTCGCGCGGGCTGAAGTCATAGTAATGTGCGGCCGGGCAAGTCGCGGTACAGATACCGCAGTTCAGGCAACCATTGAGTTCATGGTCGTATCGCAGGTCTCCCTGGATGTCCTGAAAGATCTCTTCGAGTTGTTCACGCCCAACGACCGAGTCATCGGAGACCGGGTCGCCTATGTGTTCCTGTATTCGTGAAGTGGACGAATGTGACACTGAAATACCCTAATAAGAGAGAACCTTTACGTCTTCTTCCATGATCTGTTCGATCAGGTGCGCACCGCCGACGATACCCTCACATTCAGGGATCAGGTCGTCCTTGGTCATGTCGAACAGATCGAGATTTGGGGAACAGCAAAAGAACCTGGCGCCGGCCTCGTGAGCGTCCTGAATAAAGCTGTACACGGATTTTGGTGAACCTTCCTTGACGAACAATTCATCGGCAACGCCCTTTCTCATAAGGCGCCCGGAAGTCGCTGTACAGATGACATCGACGTCGTAATCCATCGCCGCTGCGACAGTTGCCTGGAAGATCGGAGCACCGAGTTCTTCCCCGTTGCGAGGATCGGTGTTCGCCATGACGATAATGAGTTTTTCGGCCATTTTCTGTTTTCCCCTGGCATCAGAAGGCCGGTGCTAGCCCGGCCGTCCAACAGCACATTAGCATATCCTAAATTACTTGATTATCCAATTCTTCGGCCGTCTGTTGTCCTGCCTTCGGCGACGACATCAAATCTGTACATTGCACAAGCCCGGTCATGATTGGCACCAGCTCGTCCTCGATTCGGGGCTGCAGGGTTCGCAACGCCTCAAGCGTGCCGGCCGCGTCAATGGGCACCTCCTCGAATTCCATAATCAGGTCTTCGACCATGCCGAGCTTAATCCCGGGATGGCCTGCAAAACCATAGGCATTGTTACCGATCTGGAATACGGCTGGCCGACCCTGATCGTCAGCTGCGAGGACGATGGCGTCGTCTGGTAGTACCGGCCGATCGCGCATATAGACAGCCTGCCCGAATTCCTCGGGCAGATACCCGTTGAGCGCTTTGTCCCGAACGCGCCTCACCATCGTGCACTCAAACGTGAGATCTGCAGGCTCTACCCCTCCGCCCGCAGCCAGTGCGAGAATTTGCGCACCCAGCCCGATACCGATCACGGGCGTGTCGTCTGCAAGAAACCTGCGTGTGATCTCGATTTCCTCCGCGAGCGTTGGCAGATCGCGAGTTCCGCTGGTTCCCCAGGGGCCGCCACCGAGCAGGATCAGTGCATCGGCCGGGAGATCCGCCGCCGGTAGCTTGCCGCCGCCAGCAAAGGGCCTGAAGTACTGGAAGCGAATTCGCCGGCCCTCGAGATGATCTTCGATCAGGCCGATATACTCACCTGATGTGTGCTGGACGACCGCGACGACGTTCATCGGCGTTTCGGTTCTATCTGCCATCGCAAATGCATCGGGACTGCACTTAGACATCGCCGACTGCCTCTTGCATTGCGTTGGCGATCGCTGTCTTGAAGTCGTCCGGCGACACACTGAGCATGTCGATATCGTTATTTGCAAAGAAATTGTCGATTTCGTCATCGATTTCGTCGATGCGTGTCCCCGCAAGGTGTGCTTCGAGGTCGAATACGATGCGCGGCGGTGTGACAAAGAAGTCTCCGCTGATCAGGGCACGCTGCAGTACGCGTTTGGTCGGGCCGTCGAGCTTCAGGAACGTATCGATCGTGCCACCCGGGCCCGTATGCGTGCCCGCAAGCACTTCATTGTCGTCTCCGGGATTATCAATTTCGGCAACAAACTCGTCGGTGCCGATCTCCTCGATGAAAAAACGATTGGCGAGCACCTCTTCGTTCTCGGTGATTTCGCCCGGCTCGGCGGAGATGCCCAGCCCGTCAGAGAATCCTTTAATCAGCGCCTGCTTGATTGTCTCGATGTCCGGCACGCCATCGCCAAGCAACTCTTTCAGCGTCACGACGCGTTGCGCCGCCGAATCGAGTTCGCGCTTCGCGAGTTTGCTTTGCGGTATGTTCAGCGCACTGACCATTTGCTGCGCGTTCATATCGACGAGCACCGTGCCCTGGTAGATCAGCACATCGCCATCGAAGAATCCACCAGTACCACTGATCTTCCGGCCGTCCACTTCGATATCGTTACGCGGCCTGAATTTCGCGTCGACACCCAGTTCCTGGAAGCCTCTGGCCGCGGCGTTGCAGATCTCGCGCGCAAGGTCCGGCAGGGCCGCCACACCGAGTGACGAGCGATGAAACACGAGTTCCCAGCCAAGCTGGCCCTCGTCAAGATAGATTGCGCCACCACCGGTGATGCGCCGCACCGTACCGACGTTGTTCGATTTGCAGAAGCCGAGATTTATCTCGCGGCTGAGGTCCTGGTGCCGTCCTATCAGTGCGGTTGGGGGAAAACGCAGGAATCGAATGGTGTCGGGTACGCGGTCCGCCTGCCGCTCTTCGATCAGTGCGGCATCAAATGCGATGTTCGCACGACCTTCGCGCACACCCGTATCAATGATGCGAAATGGCTTCGTCATTCAACCCGCACAGGAATTTCGAGTTGCTTGCGGATTTTCTTGAGGTCTTTCTTGCCTGGCTGGAACGGGTAGCTTGCGATGTCGCTCGGCGGGGAGTCACCGTAGGGACGGTCGCAGGCGGAGATGTCGTCCTGGAACTTGCCGGGGCAGCCGGACGTTCGAAACGCGATTCCCGCATTGATAATGTCGGCAAGCTCAGCGTCGGGAATGCCATACGTCTCTACGCGCCCTTCTTCGTCGAACGTCATCTGTTCGACGCGCACGTCACGATAGTCGATCAGGTAACGGGCCAGTTGCACACGCCGCCATTGGTCCCGCGGCGTCGCCGGCAGATGGTCCATAAGCGAGCCCTGCTCCGGGAAGAAGCAGAACATATGACTGTGCCCGCCGAGATCGACCAGTTCCTGCACCAGGTGCAGCGTATCGC
>CALZHX010000200.1 GCA_945787435.1 uncultured Woeseiaceae bacterium | reverse complement strand
CTCGAAAGCTCATGTCGGACACCGTATTCAGGATTCGGTATGCGAGATATTCCCGAAGTACAGATTGCTCGTATCGATCAGCGTATTTGCAGGGGATGACCAGTTTTAATTTGTTCTGCCCTTCAAACAAGGTCCCGCGAGTTTGTTTTCTCTTTAGATTAAGGAGAACCGGTGGGTAGTCACAAATATTATGCCGGAAATGGCCCCGCGTTCGAATCTCGAGATCGAGTTCGACCGCCGTACCATCGGCTTGCAGGTACTTGATCACCCCTGGCAAATAGTCGTCCCTCGGCCGTTCCCGGACGAGCGTCGTAAACGGGGCCTCGACGGTTACCTGAAGCGTTTCGTCACTCTGAAATAACGGGTCAGGCAGCCCACTTTCCTGCGATGTCGCCGCAACGCTGGCTAGTGCAATCAACATCATGCAAATCGTGTGGGCAGCAGCGCGCATCTTACTCCTGTTCTATGATTTACCCTGGTTCTGTGATGCCGTCAGTTCGGCTCGCTTTTTCTCCATTCGGGCATCGTCTATGGGGTTCCGGCCGAATTCGATTTTCCACAATATGGCATTCGTAAAGCAAAAGAAGACCGCCATTATTGCTCCGATACCCAGAAAGCCTATGCCGGCTGCAAGTCCCACGCAGATTGATGCAAATATGAAGATGCCGTCTATTGCCTCACGCAGTGAAACCCGAAATCGCACCGCAGCCACCATCGCAGCCAACCCAAATGCGAGCGCGAGATTGTTCTGTATAAGCAATACGATCGTGGTAGCACAAAGCGGCAACACGAGTAGCGTTCTTACAAAGCTCTTTCTATACCCGGTGTCCCTCGTAATTGCACTATACGTCCAGGCGACAGGTAACATTACGAGCAAGGTGCCGATGAGGCTGGATGCAAGAAAAACGGCAAGACTTACAATCTGAGCAAACGTTGGCCCCTGACTGACTTCCGTCCCCGGCGCCGACGTAATCTGATCGGTAAAGGACTGTCCTGTATTGTCAAATCCCAATACTTCCAGGGCATCTGTGCCGCCTAGCGGTAGCAAGGAAATCGCCTCGGGCCTTAAGAGGCCAACCGCGAGCACAGCGCTGAACAAGAGCGCAAAATAAACGCTGAGTAACGCAATCAGTTTTCTGAATGCCCCGTTGTCCTCGGTCACGGCCTGGCTCCTGATCTAGATATCTGCGTCCGTGCAGACGCCAAATATGCTCACTGACAGTCCGTCGCGTAGTACTGCGGCTGTCATATGCCCTGTATTTTCATTAATCACCATACTCAGAACCCGGCCTACTTCAAGCGCTTGAAGGTGAATTAGCCTATCACTCTTCATGACGCTCGAGAATGCTGTGTCTTTGCTCAGCTCTGCTGCAATTGCGCAGGACGATAAAAAAGATACGCGTCCGGGTATCGCGCCCGATGATACAACTAGCGGACAAAGTCTTGACTGGCGAATAAATGGAGCGTTCTTTTTTGCGAAGATCGCCAGGAAGATAAAGGGCAACTGGTATGGCGGCCTCCTGGCCCGAATTCAACGGCCTGTTCAAAGTCATGTTGTCGACAATACTAGCCAGACGGACCTTGGCGGGACAGTGAAAACTGCTTGCAGCTAAGGAAATTCCGGCGGCTGCCTCTGGTATCCCGCCTGCTCCAGCGCGTAGGCGTACTGGATAAGCTCTGCATCGCTGAACTCAGCACCGATAAACGATATCCCGATAGGCAGGCCCAGAATATCGCCAGCAGGCAGAGTGATGCTTGCGTAACCAGACACTGCGGCAAGTGTCGAACTCGAAATACCAGAGGAATGATCGCCACTAACGTTGTCCGTCATCCACGCAGGGCCCCGTGTAGGTGCGATCAAGGCATCGAGATTGTGTTCTTTCAGCGCACCGTTAAGGGCGTCCTGAGAAATCTGCTTACTCAGGGCGAGTGCGTCGAGGTAAACCTGGTCGGTGAGCGGGCCTTTGGTCTCGGCTTCCAACATCCTTTCCTGACCGAAGAACGGCATTACCGTCGCGGCGTGTTTTTCGTTGAACGCGATGATGTCGGTCATCGTCTTGAGCGGTGCACCTGAATTCTCCAGGTAAGCGTTCAGATCTGTCTTGAACTCGTAGTAGAGAACCTCACGTGAGGCGCTACCCATGCCTTCTGCGTCGATTTCGATGGGATCGATGACTTCGGCACCCAGGGACTTCAGCACTGCAACCGTATCCAGGACGATTTGATCAACTCGCACGTCATTGCCCACGCCACTGTGGGTGCGTAGCACTCCGATGCGGGCGCCATTCAAAGCGTCCTTGGACAAATTGGCAGCAAAGTCCGGCACAGATTCCGGGAAAATATCCGCGAGCGGATCAGCCGGGTCATGCGCAACCATCGCGTTCAAAAGTATGGCCGCGTCCTCGACAGTACGCCCCATCGGGCCAGCCGTATCCTGGCTGTGTGCGATCGGAATGATGCCGCTTCTGCTGATCAATCCCAAGGTTGGCTTAATGCCTACGATGCCATT
Source organism: uncultured Woeseiaceae bacterium (assembly GCA_945787435.1). GTDB lineage: Bacteria > Pseudomonadota > Gammaproteobacteria > Steroidobacterales > Woeseiaceae > UBA1847. The sequence goes on along the minus strand of CALZHX010000200.1, from coordinate 1,415 downwards.
GACGCTGGACGGGCAAACCACCGATCCGTTGGTCTCTGTACCGACAGCCACGCTCGTGAGGCTGGCCGCGACCGCAACCGCGGAACCGCTCGATGAGCCACAAGGGTTACGCCCGGTACCATAGGGATTCCTGGTCTGACCACCGATGCTGCTCCAGCCGCTCGATGACTCAGTCGAGCGGAAATTCGCCCACTCGCTGAGATTTGCCTTGGCGAGTATGACCGCCCCCTCCTCTCTAAGTCTTGCAACGATAAATGCATCTGCAGGAGGCCGATGGCCTGCCAATGCGAGAGACCCGGCGGTTGTTGTCATCTGATCGGCAGTATCGATGTTCGCCTTTAATACGACCGGAATGCCGTGCATGGGGCCGCGCGGTCCGCTGGTGCGCCGTTCCTCATCGAGCGTTTTCGCGATGTCCATCGCGTCCGGGTTCACCTCAATGATTGCGTTTAGCCCGCGTCCGCCACGATCTATGGATTCGATCCTCTGCAAGTAGTACTCAGTGAGCTCTGCGGAACTAAGCTCACCCTCATTCATCAGTTGCTGCAGCGTCGCGATGTCGTACTCGTTGTACTCGTTTTGATCGGAAACAGGTGCGCAAGCTGTCAGCAGCAAAAATGTGATCATCCAGACAGGTTGATACTTCATTCCAAAGAACCTCTTATCAGGGCGTCCCGACGGCCTACCAGGGCTGACAATTGTTCTTCATTCAGCACATCTCCAAGTCCCGTACGAAGCGTCTCGTTATCCAATGCTTGCAATACAGTGCGCCATTGGTCCCCAACGGAAGGTTCGACACCTTCGAGGTAGGCCAGGCTTTCCTGCGGCACACCGAACGCGTTTTCATGATCGACCAACATCAGCAACCAATCATCAGGACTGTACACCATCGTCGACGGCGTTCTTGCCGTATTGTGAATAAGCGCATCGAACACGAACATTGCTCTCATTTGCTTTTGCAGCGGACACGGAGTGCTCCAGCTCCTGCCGACAGCCACCCGTTCTCGTTCGGTTAAAGTAGCGGCCGGTACGAACTGCAGCGTACCTTCTTTGCCCTCAATATCTCGTCGGACCGTGACCGGAACCATACCAAGCCCCAACATGCGGTCGAGTTTGTAAGCCGCAAGCTCAGGTATGAATCCTTCATCTTCCGGCAATTCACGAAAGTACCCATGCAATTGCATGTCTTCGGTATCAACCTGCACCAGCTTCCACGATGAAAAGCCCGCATCTATTTCTTTAACAGCGCTGTTCACGAGAATGCTGGCCAGTTCCTCGTCAGTGATCGCGATTGATCTGTGACCGACGCGCACCGGGTGGACAATCGGGACTATATCCCGGGTGCCATCCTGATTGACCACGCCAAGCTCACCGTCATTGATAATTAACGCGTGACCGCTGCCGTCGTAATTTTT
>CALZHX010000199.1 GCA_945787435.1 uncultured Woeseiaceae bacterium | reverse complement strand
CCGCCGCCGGCGGTCATTGAGATAGCAACGAAGAGCCCGGTCACGATCGTACCGAGCAACAACCCGCCAAGCGCTTCAGCGCCCAGCGTGTAACCAACAATCAGCGGTACGGCGATCGGCAGCAGCGAAGGAACGACCATCTCTTTGATCGCGGCCTTGGTCAGCAGGTCAACCGCGCGGCTATAGTCGGGTTTGCCGGTGCCTTCCATGATGCCATCGATCTCGCGGAACTGGCGTCGAACCTCTTCGACAACAGCACCGGCAGCGCGGCCAACGGCTTCCATCGCCATCGCGCCGAACAGGAACGGCACAAGGCCGCCGATGAACAGGCCGATGATGACGCGGTAGTCGTTAAGCAGGAACGTGATGTCCTTGCCCGCGAGTGTCAGGGCATTGTTGTAGTCGGCAAACAGGACGAGAGCAGCAAGTCCGGCTGAACCGATGGCGTAGCCTTTGGTAACGGCCTTGGTTGTATTGCCCACTGCATCGAGCTGATCGGTGATCTTACGAACTTCAGGGGGCAGCTCCGCCATCTCGGCGATGCCACCCGCGTTATCGGTGATCGGACCAAATGCGTCGAGCGCAACAACAACTCCGGTCATCGACAGCATAGCTGTAGCCGCGATAGCGATGTTGTACAGACCAGCCATGTTGTCACCGTCAGGCGCAAGCTGGAACGCACCCCAGATGCTGGCGCATACGGCGAGCACAGGAAGCGCGGTGGCTTTCATCGAGATGCCCAAGCCTGCAATGATGTTGGTCGCATCGCCGGTCAGAGAAGCTTCAGCAATAGTTTTGACCGGCTTGTAGTCGGTACCGGTGTAGTACTCGGTGATGACCACCATGGCGGCGGTGAGAGCGAGGCCGATCAAAGATGAGAAATAGATGCTCTGCCAGCCTTCGTTGCTACCCAGCATCATCTCGGTGATGAAGTAGAACGCGATAGCCGCGAGGATGCCGGAGACGATCATGCCTTTGTACAAGGCACCCATGATCTTGCCGCCATCCGACGTCTTTACGAAGAACGTGCCGATAATCGATGCGACGATTGAAACCGCGCCGAGCACGAGCGGATAGACAACCGCCTCCGTACCATAGTTCACGGCGGCGAGCCCGCCGAGCAGCATGGTCGCGATTATCGTTACTGCATAGGTCTCGAACAGGTCGGCCGCCATGCCGGCACAGTCACCTACGTTATCGCCAACATTGTCGGCGATCACACCAGGGTTGCGGGGGTCGTCTTCCGGAATTCCGGCTTCAACTTTGCCAACGAGGTCAGCGCCAACGTCTGCACCCTTGGTAAAAATGCCGCCGCCGAGTCGAGCAAAGATCGAGATCAGGGAGCCGCCAAACGCGAGACCAACCAGTGCGTGCACTGCATCATCGCTGCTGGCGCCGCTGCTCGTCAGAATGAGGAAGTATCCGGCCACACCCAGCAAGCCCAGTCCTACAACGAGCAAACCTGTGATTGCCCCGCCGCGAAAGGCCACGTCCAGCGCCGGGTTGACGCCCTTTGTCGCTGCTTCAGCCGTACGGACATTTGCGCGTACTGAGACATACATGCCGATGTACCCTGCAAGTGCCGAAAATACAGCGCCGATCGCGAAGCCGATAGCGGTTGTCCAGCCGAGGGCCAGGGCGAGAACGATTGCGAGGACTACGCCAACGCCTCCGATCGTGAGGTATTGACGATCCATGTACGCCTTGGCGCCTTCCTGAATCGCTGCAGCAATCTCCTGCATACGGCTGTTGCCAGCAGGCTGCTTGAGAATCCACTGTGTCGAAACTACTCCAAACAGTATGGCGATGGCGCCGGCACCGATCGAGAGCCACAGGGCTAGCTCGTTAGTCATTTGGTATCTCCAATCTTTAGTGCTTACAGATCGAACGAAACCGCGCATGTCGATTTTATGATCGACATACCGGTGGCGCTCGTTTTGATTTTCCCCAAAAGGATTATGTTTTTATTCCCGGTTGAACCGGGCGCGCATCATACCACAAATTTTGTCTTCAGCCGCGCCTTCACGGGCGCGTTCTTGAGCGAGACATACTTCGGTAAGCCATTGATATATGGAGGATAATCTTCACCGCGAATCAACGGTTCGAGATATCGCCGGCAGGCTGCAGTTATGCCAAATCCGTCCTTTGTGATGTAGCGTCTCGGGAGCATCTTTTCTTTGTTGGCAATCCGAGAAAGTGGCGCGGAATCGATACGCCAACGATACGGGTTGTCCGAGATGCGCTTGATGACGGGCATTACCGCAGTTTTGCCAGCCAGTGCCATCTTGACGGCGGCCTCACCAACGGCGTAAGCCTGTTTGACGTCCGTCGCGGAGGCGATGTGCCTGGCGGAGCGCTGCAGGTAGTCGGCAACGGCGTAGTGGTACTTGAAGCCGAGGCTTTCGCGGACCATGTTGGCAACGACCGGTGCGACACCACCGAGTTGCGCGTGGCCGAACGCGTCGCGAGTTCCTGCTTCGGCCAGAAATTTGCCGTTCTTGTAGGCGGCGCCCTCGCTGACCACGATGACGCAGTAGTCGTACTTCTTGACGCACTCGCGGACACGTTTCAGGAATGCCCGTTTATTAAACGGAACCTCCGGAAACAGTATGATGTGCGGCGCATCCCCGGGTTCGCTTCCTGCCAGGCCACCTGCAGCCGCAATCCAGCCGGCATGCCGGCCCATGACTTCAAGCACAAACACCTTCGTCGAGGTTTTCGCCATCGACAGTACGTCGAGCGCGGCTTCCTGCGTCGAGATTGCTACGTATTTCGCGACCGAGCCGAACCCCGGGCAGTTGTCGGTCACGGGCAAATCGTTGTCGACGGTTTTCGGGATGCCCAGACAGGTGACAGGGAAACCCATACTCTTGCTAATCAGGGACACCTTGTGTGCAGTGTCCATGGAATCGTTGCCACCGTTATAGAAAAAGTAGCCAATATCATGGGCGCGGAAGACCTCAATCAGCCGCTCGTATTCGGCCTTGTTGTCCTCAAGACTCCGCAGTTTGTAGCGCGCCGAGCCAAACGCGCCACCAGGCGTGTGACGGAGGGCCGCGATAGTCCTGGCGCTTTCCTTGTTGGTGTCGATCATATCTTCGGTTAACGCGCCGATAATGCCATTGCGGCCGGCGTAGACGTTGGCAATCTTGTTGCGGTGCCTGCGCGCCGTCTCGATGACGCCGCAGGCGCTCGCATTGATGACTGCGGTAACACCGCCCGACTGGGCGTAGAACGCGTTTCTGGCTGACATGCCTGGAAATCTCCGGTTTGATGGGTTTGAGGCGTGCGAGGATATCACTGATTGACCTCCCACCTCATAGCCGGTAGCGTACTCGCGCTGAACACAATCGGGTGACAGAAAATGCGCATCGTATTGCTCGGCGCGCCCGGCTCCGGCAAGGGCACGCAGGCCAAGAGATTGATGGTCGACAAGAACATCCCACATATCTCAACAGGTGACATGCTTCGTGAAGCAGTTGCGGCGGGGACCCGATTCGGCCAGCAGGCCAAGGGCATCATCGATGCGGGCAACCTCGTCTCCGACGACATCGTGCTCGGCATTATCAGTGAGCGCCTTGCCAGGCCGGACGCCCAGGATGGATTCATTCTCGACGGCTTCCCGCGCACCGAGCAGCAGGCACTCGATCTCACGGAGTTGCTCGACCAGCTCGGCACGCCGCTCGACGCTGCTGTGCTCATGGACATCGACTTCGACATACTGATGAAGCGGTTGACGGGCCGTCGCACGTGCTCCGCAACGGGCAAGCTTCTGAACGTCTATTTCTCGTCTCAGGAAGAACTGAACGAGTGCAAGAACGCAGGTGGTGAGTTGGTTCAGCGCGAGGACGACAATGAGGAGACGATCAGCAATCGTCTCGACGTGTACCGGACGCAAACTGAGCCGCTCGTGGAGTTCTACCGCAAGCGAGATCAACTCAAGACCGTCGACGCGGATGGCACTATTGACGATGTCTACGCGAGATTCATCGAGCTTCTGTCGTAGGAGCCCGACCTAGCGGGCGATTTCCTAAAGCTTCTTCAATAGCTGGTCTCCGACGAGAGACCGCCGCCATCCACTCAGCACCTTCGACGTACGATCTCCGCCCATGATGACGGCGGAAAGATCGCGCTTCGAAGCCACGGTTTCTGCGGCGAGCCCAAGGTCTGCGGCGCACTCGGCCACCTGCTTCTGTATGGACTTCAGCATCGCTTTCTGTTCTTCGTCGGGTGCCGCGGGCGGGTGGTAGTTGTTGTCGTCTCTGCCGGAGGAGGATACAGCGGCGAGGATTCTCTCCCCGGAGCGTCGAATCAGCCCTGCAGGCATGCCGTCGATCTTGCCGAGCGCCTCGAGACTGTCTGGCATGCTGGCCGCGACCTCAAGCAATGCACTGTCCTTCGCAATCCACTGGCGAGGTCGATTCGCCCGCAGAGCTTGGGTTTCACGCCAGGCGGCGAGGCGCGCTGCTACAGCGCGCCGCTTGCCGCGGAGGTTGCGTGCGCCTTTCATGCGGTCGACGGCGAGCGTCGGGTCAATGTCATACAGCGCCGGGTTGAGCAGTAGCAACGAATCTTCTTCGGCCCAGCCCAGCCGTCCCTTCTTGTCGAGTTGCTCGGCAAGGGCTTCATAGGCAGGTAGCAGGTACTCGACGTCTTCGGCAGCGTATTCGAGGAACGCATCGGGCAACGGCCGCTTCGACCAGTTGGCGCGGGTATGTGTCTTCTCGATCTCGACGTCGAAGAGCACATTGATCAATGTGGCGTAGCCCATCTGTGGCGCATGTCCGAGCAGCCCGGCGGCAATTTGTGTGTCAAAAAGCCTGTCAGGAATCGCGCCGGAGGTCTGGTATACAACCTCAATATCCTGGCGGCCGGAATGGACAACCCAGGTGTCGCGCATCAGCGCAGGCCAGAACTCATCCATGCTGTGATCGTTCAGTGGATCGACACAATAAATTGTCTCACCCGTTGCAATCTGCACAAGGCAAAGCTCGGCAAAGAAGGTCCTCTCACGCATGAACTCGGTGTCGACGCCGACGTAGTCGTGTTTACCAAGGTCTGCGGTTATTGAGGCCGGTTGTTCAACTAGCGTGAATTCGGGCATGGCCGCAGGTTAACATGTGACGATTGCGCTTCCGAACCAGGGATGATTCCAGTACGTGCTGCCACTCCTTAGAACGCTCTTCGATATTGTGCTGCTGCGCAAAGGGCCGGACAGCATTCCGCGCTCTGCGGTTTTGCTTGTTCTGATCGTCGGTCTCTGGTTGTTCTCGTCACTGGCGGCGCTGGCACTCATCGAGCGATTCGACGAGAGTGACTTCCTCGTCGGCTTGTTTGCAAACCTGGTCGGTATTCTCTGTTACGCAACCGTCGTCGTTGTCAGCGGCCATTCGCCTCGTGTGTTGCAGACGATCTCGGCGATTCTTGGTTGCGGAGCGCTGATTTCGCTGGCCTTCGTGGCCGAGTTCGTCCTGTTCACCCCCTTTCTTGGCCAGTCGATTTCTGCCCTCGTGGCGCAACTAATCCTGCTATGGTCCGTGCCGGTCGAAGGGCATATCATTGCACGCGCTATAGATCGGCACTGGTACGTTGGTATCCTGATAGCGATTAGCGTGTTCGTGCTTCAATTCGTCATATACAACATCATGTCTTCTTCTCCCTGAGTTACCGCATGCATATACACATACTGGGAATCTGCGGAACATTCATGGGCGGTGTAGCTGCGCTCGCTCGCGCGGCAGGATTCAGGGTCACCGGATGCGATGACGCCGTGTACCCGCCGATGAGTACCCAGCTGAGGGAACTCGGAATCGAGATTCACGAGGGGTTTGACGCGGCGCAACTCGACCCGCGGCCTGACTGCATCGTCGTCGGCAATGTCATGAGTCGCGGCAACGAGGCCGTCGAGGCGATGCTCGATCTCGGCATCCCGCATACGTCGGGACCACGGTGGCTCGCGGACAACGTCCTGCGTGATCGTCACGTTTTGGCTGTTGCGGGAACGCATGGCAAAACGACGGGCGCCGGCATGCTTGCATGGATCCTGCAGGATGCAGGTCTTGCGCCGGGCTTTTTGATCGGCGGTATACCGACCAATTTTGGTGTCTCAGCGAGCTTTGGCGACTCGAAATATTTTGTCGTCGAGGCAGACGAGTACGACACGGCGTTTTTCGACAAACGTGCCAAATTCGTACACTACGGACCACGCACGCTGGTGCTCAACAATCTCGAATTCGATCATGCGGATATCTACAAGGATATTGACGCAATTCTGTGGCAGTTTCACCAGCTCTTGCGCACCGTGCCATCAAGTGGGCGCATCATCAGCAACCATACCGACAAGAATCTGGCCAGGCTCATTGAGCAAGGCTGCTGGACGCCGGTTGAGACCTTCGGAACCGGACAAAAAGCTGACTGGACGGCGACATTCAACGACTCTGCGGAGCGTCGTATCGTTGTGACAGATCCGGACGGTAATTCGGGGGAGGTGCGCTGGAAGCTCGGTGGTCGCCACAATCTCGAGAACGCCCTGGCGGCGATGGCTGCCGCGCGTTCGGCGGGTGTCACGCTGGAACAGTCTCTTGCCGCGACATCACGTTTCGAGGGCGTCAAACGGCGTATGGAACGCACGGCGACGGTCGCAGATATTGCGATATATGACGATTTTGCGCACCACCCGACGGCAATCCGCAGGTCCATCGCTGCAATGAAACGACGCTATCCCGCACAGCGCATCGTCATCGCAATCGAACCACGTTCGAATACGATGAAACTCGGAGTGCACAACGACGCTCTGTCTGCCTCGCTCAGCGAGGCAGACCTCGTCTGGATGTTCCATCCTAAGGGGATGGACGCCAACTTCGAAGCATCTCTCGCGCCACTCGGTGACCGACTAAGGCTGTTCGACGACTACGACAAGCTCGTGTCTGACATGTCCGGCAATGTCTTGTCAGGTGATCAGGTCATTTTCATGAGCAATGGCGGCTTTGGTTCCGCGCGGCAAACGCTCACGGCTGTCCTGCAGAGAACACGCAGCAGCTGAATTCAGCACGACGTCTATACTTGAAGATACAGGGCGTCACCAGGAAAGGTCGTGCAGGTTCCGCTGTTTCCATTGAACACCGTGTTGTTTCCGGGCGGGCCGCTGCCGCTACGGATCTTCGAGCCACGATATCTGACCATGGTCAGCGACTGCGTACAGGGCGATTCGCCATTCGGCGTACTGTTGATCCGGGATGGTCACGAGGCAGGACCGGCCACCACGCACGAGGTTGGCACCCTGGCGCGAATTACTGACTGGTACCAGGGCAGTGATGGCCTGCTCGGTATCACTGCAGTTGGCTTGCAGCGGTTTCGCGTGATCTCGAGTTTTCGCGACGCCAACGGGCTCAACATCGGCAATATTGAAGTGCTGCCGGATGAGCCGACGGTGCAGATCCCGGACGAGTACAGGTCGATGCCGGACATACTGGCCGGCGTGCTGGACGATCTCGGACGCCTGTACGAATCGCTGGAGCGGCGTATGGATGATGCGTCGTGGGTGACGAGTCGCTTCGTCGAGATACTGCCGATCGATCTTGAGCAGAAACAGCAATACCTCGAGAGCAGCGATCCTGTCGATCGCTTGCGTATTGTGCAGGAATTGCTCGACGCGACGCGATTGCCCGGCACGAGTGCCTAGAGTCTCACTATCGCCACTTTATGGCAGCATCGGTCTCGCCTGCACTTGCTAGAGCGACGCCATGACCTTGCGAGCCGCCGAGATCGTCTGTTCGATTTCGGCATCACCGTGCGCAGCCGACACGAAGCCGGCTTCGAATGCTGACGGCGCAAGATACACGCCTTCGGCGAGCATGCCGTGGAAAAATGTCTTGAATCGTTCGACGTCTGCGGCGGCAACCTGTGCGAAAGATGTTACCGGGCCGCTGTCTGTAAATATGAAACCGAACATGCCACCTGCGTGCTCGGTTGCAAGTGGTACCCCGGTCTCGCTTGCTGCCTGCGAGATACCGTCGACGAGCTGCTTGGTGCGCTTCGCCAGCGCGTCGTAAAATCCCGGCTGGTCGATCAGTTCGAGCGTTGCAAGACCGGCTGCCATAGCAACTGGGTTACCCGAAAGAGTGCCAGCCTGGTAGACGGGCCCATCGGGAGCGATGCTGGCCATGATGTCGGCGCGGCCACCGAATGCCGCGGCGGGCATGCCGCCGCCAACGATCTTGCCGAGCGTCGTCAGGTCAGGCTCGATGCCGAACAGTGACTGTGCACCGCCCTTTGCCACCCGGAATCCGGTCATGACCTCGTCGAGAATCAATATGGCACCAGCTGCAGTGCATTGCTCGCGCAGTGTTTCAAGAAAACCCCGTCCGGGACGTATCATATTCATGTTACCGGCTACAGGCTCGACGATGACGCAGGCTATGTCGTCGCCAACCTCCGCAAATACATCACGAACGGAGTCGGGGTCATTGTATTGCAGCGTAATTGTGTGTTCGGCAAGTCCTGATGGGACGCCGGGAGAGCTTGGGACGCCCAGTGTCAGTGCGCCAGAGCCGGCCTTGATCAGAAGCGAGTCCGAATGGCCGTGATAACAACCTTCGAACTTGATGATCTTGTCGCGCCCCGTATGGCCACGTGCAAGGCGGATCGCGCTCATCGTGGCTTCGGTGCCTGAACTGACCATGCGCAGACGCTGCATGGACGGCACCATGTCGCGAATCTTTTCCGCAATGCGTGTTTCCAGTACTGAGGGCGCCCCGAAACTAAGCCCGTCCTTCGCCGTTTTGATGACAGCTTCGAGTACGGTCGGATGCCCGTGGCCGAGAATCATTGGCCCCCAGGAGCCGACATAGTCTATGTAACGTTCGCCATCTTCACTTTCGAGCCACGCGCCCGAGGCGCTCTTGAAGAAGATCGGTTCTCCGCCGACACCGGCAAAGGCTCGAACGGGCGAATTCACGCCACCGGCGATGACGTCTCTGGCATCGGAAAAATAACTCATGCGGGGTTCTCTTATGTTGTCAGCCAAACAAGTTCGTGTTGATAGTTGCCGTCACTTTGCAAGCTGATGCGACGGTATGCCGGGGGATTTTCGTCAACCGCGAAGGTGTCGCTTCCCTGGGCAAATTGCCGGCACGTTGAAGGCGTGCCGAGAATTCTGACGCCCTGATGATCGGCGTCGTAAGGCTGATGCACGTGGCCGAAGATGGCAAGCCGTACTTTCCCTGATACTTTGATGCGCTCCAGAAACTCGTCGCCATTGTCGAGCCCAACCGTGTCGAGCCACTTGCTACCCATTGCTACGGGCGGATGGTGCAGGCAGACCATGACATTGCTCGCGCTCGACGCAGCGATCTCGCTATCGAGGCGAGCGAGCTCGTCGGCCTCCAGGTGTCCTCCTGCGCGCCCGCTGACACAGCTGTCAATGCCCACAATGAGCCAGTCACCGGCCTCAACGGATTCACAGTAATGAAATGGCGGTGCGTCCAGCGCCTCGCGCATTAGTGCGCGTACGTCGTGGTTCCCGGGGATGCAGTACACAGGCGTGCCGATCGATCCAAGGAGTTCGCAGAAATGGTCGTACGCGCGGCGGCTGTCGTCATGAATCAGGTCACCGGTAACGACGATAAGATCGGCACGCCAGTCGCTGTCATGATAGTGATCGAGAACCGCACACAGCGACGAATGCGTCACTATGCCGCGCAGATCCTCGGTAGTGTCGGCAAACAGATGAGGATCGGTAAGGTGCAGAACCCTCAGTGAATCAGCTGCGCTGTCGATAGGGCCAAGCCTCGCGCTGTATCAATACCTGTAGTGCTCTGGCTTGTACGGACCTTCCTTGGCAACACCGATGTACTTGGCCTGCTCGTCGGAAAGTTCCGTTAGCTTCGCACCGATACGGTCAAGATGCAGTCGTGCGACCTTCTCGTCAAGGTGCTTGGGCAATACATAGACCTCATTGTCGTAGTTGTCCCCGTTCGTCCACAGTTCAATCTGGGCGAGCACCTGGTTGGTGAAGGAATTCGACATGACAAAACTGGGATGACCCGTGGCGCAACCGAGGTTCACCAACCGACCTTCAGCCAGCAGAATGATGCGTTTGCCATCCGGGAAAATTATGTGGTCAACCTGTGGCTTGATGTTCTCCCACTCGAACTGCTGCAGATGAGCAACATCGATTTCATTATCGAAATGGCCGATGTTGCAGACGATGGCCTGGTCCTTCATGCGCTCCAGTTGCGGGCCCGTTACGACATGGTAATTGCCGGTGGCGGTGACGATGATGTCCGCCTGATCGCAAACGTCATCGAAGCGGACCACACGGTAGCCTTCCATCGCGGCTTGCAGGGCATTAATCGGATCGATCTCGGTAATCCAGACTGTGGCGCCGAGGCCGCGCAATGACTGTGCGCAGCCTTTGCCAACGTCACCATAGCCGCACACGATCGCAATCTTGCCGGCAATCATGACATCCGTCGCGCGTTTGATGCCGTCGACCAGAGATTCCCGACAACCGTAGAGGTTGTCGAATTTGGATTTGGTCACGGAATCATTGACGTTGAAGGCAGGGCAGGCCAGGGAGCCATCAGCCATCATGTCGTAAAGGCGCTTGACTCCGGTCGTGGTCTCTTCCGACAAGCCCTTCACTTCTTTCATGAGTTCGGGAAATTTGTCGTGCATGACAAGCGTCAGGTCGCCGCCGTCATCGAGGATCATATTTGGCGTCCAGCCGTCCGGTCCGTTGATGGTCTGCTCGACGCACCACCAGTACTCGTCCTCGGTTTCCCCTTTCCAGGCGAACACGGGAACGCCCGACGCAGCAATAGCGGCCGCGGCATGGTCCTGCGTGGAGAAGATATTGCACGACGACCAGCGAATGTCCGCACCCAGTTCTTTGAGTGTCTCAATCAGAACTGCGGTCTGAATCGTCATGTGCAGGCAGCCAGTCAGGCGCACGCCAGCAAGCGGCTTCGAGTCGCGGAACTCCTCTCGCAGCGCCATGAGGCCAGGCATTTCGGTCTCGGCGATCGAGATTTCCTTGCGGCCGAACTCCGCCAGCGAAATGTCGGCAACTTTGTAATCGTTTTGTTGAATGGCAACGGGTTCGCTGCTCATAGGTGTTCTCCAGGCAAAAATTAATTCAGGCTGCTACCGAACCGGCTAATGCTTCGGCCTTGTCGGTCTTTTCCCAGCTTACGTCGAGGTCCTCGCGGCCAAAGTGGCCGTACGCCGCAGTTTGCTGATAGATAGGCCGCAGCAGGTCGAGCATCTGCATGATTCCGTACGGTGTCAGGTCGAAGT
>CALZHX010000198.1 GCA_945787435.1 uncultured Woeseiaceae bacterium | reverse complement strand
CTCACAGACAACGGTCGGGTAGTCATCCCATTCGTAGTTGGCGATGCGAAACGGCATCAGGCTCGCCCAGGACTCGATGTGGTTGGATACGCGGCGTTTCATGGCAATCCTCTGACTGTGAGCTGATTCTAATCGAGCGAGAGCCATGGCACACTGACCGTATAAGAATTCGAGCCCGGCCAGGGCTTTGGGGAGAGGAACGTGAACAAATCGATTGTCGCAATTGCGACCTTGGCTCTATTTATCAGCGCTTGTGAGCAAGGCGCGGGCGATGATGAGGCGAAACCGTACTCGAGCCGCTACCAGCCCATGGCCAGTGCTGCGACCCTGCTGACTGGTGCGACCGTTCTGACGGGGACTGGCGAGCGCCTCGACGGGGCTGATGTGCTGATTAGCGACGGCAAAATACAGGCGATCGGCGAAGGTCTGGATGCGGGCAATGCGACCGTCATCGATGCGACAGGCCGCTGGGTCACACCGGGCGTTATTGATGTGCACTCTCATCTCGGTGTCTACGCGTCACCCGGAACCCAGTCGCATTCAGATGGCAACGAGGCGACGTCACCAAACACAGCAGAAGTCTGGGCCGAGCACAGTGTCTGGCCACATGACCCCGGGTTTGTGACAGCGCTGGCTGGTGGTGTGACCTCGATGCAAATCTTGCCGGGTTCGGCAAATTTGTTTGGTGGCCGCAGCGTTACGCTGAAAAACGTCCCGGGCCGCAATGTGCAGGACATGAAGTTTCCGGGAGCACCGTATGGTCTGAAGATGGCATGCGGCGAAAATCCGAAGCGTGTGTATGGGGGCCGTGGTCAGGCGCCGGGCACACGCATGGGCAACGTCGCCGGCTATCGCACTGCATGGATAAAAGCGGCGGACTACAAGAAGAAGATGGAAGCGGCTGAGAGCGGCAAAGGTGAACCGCCGATGCGCGACCTGCAGCTTGAGACGCTGGCCGGTGTGCTGAGTGGCGAGATCCTCATACACAATCACTGCTATCGCGGTGATGAGATGTCGGTCATGCTCGATATCGCAAAAGAGTTCGGGTACAAGATCACGGCGTTTCACCACGCGGTCGAAGCCTACAAAATCGCGGATCTGCTCAAGGAGAGTGGAACCTGTGCCGCAATGTGGGCGGACTGGTGGGGCTTCAAGATGGAGGCCTACGATGGCATTCGCGAGAATGCCGCGCTTGTCGACCTGGCAGGTGCCTGCGCAGTCATTCATTCAGATTCGGCCGTCGGTATTCAACGCCTGAACCAGGAGACGGCGAAAGTCATGGGTGCTGCCGCAAGGGTCGGTGTTGATGTGCCACCAGAGAAGGCTATTACCTGGATCACGAGCAACCCCGCAAAGGCGCTAGGTATTGATGCAGACACGGGCACTCTCGAGGCAGGCAAGATGGCAGACGTCGTTGTCTGGAGTGGCAGCCCGTTCAGCGTGTACACACGCGCCGACCAGGTTTTCATCGACGGTGCGCTCGCGTATGACCGCTTCGACGACTCGGTCAATCCTGTCACCGACTTCAGCCTGGGAACGGCGGCCGCCACAGGAGGTGCAGAGTGAAGTCTCGTAGAGTGCTAATTGGTTTTACTACGTTCATTTTTCTCACATTTACGTCAACCGTTTTGGCTCAGAGCACCGCTATAGTCGGAGCTACTGCGTACACGATGGGTCCGCAGGGCACGATCGAAAATGCGACGATCGTTATCGAAGACGGTCGCTTCGTTTCAATCAGTGCAGGTGGAGTAGTACCTGCTGGCGCCACGACCGTTGATGCGAATAACAAGATCGTAACGCCCGGGCTGTTCACACCAATCGGATTTCTTGGTCTTGTCGAAGTCGGGTTCTCGGCAGGGCCGCTCGATATGATGCAGCGTGGTGATCAGTTCACAGCGAGCTTCGACGTAGCCGACGCTTTCAATCCACGCTCAACGTTAATTGCCGTCAACCGTATCGAAGGCGTGACGCGCGCCATTATCACGCCGTCGCCGGGCTTTCCCGACGAGACGGGTAATATGGGTCACGTGCTGGCCGGGCTCGCTGCCATGGTCAACCTCGGCGGTGCCAATGACAGCCTCGAGCAGAGATCCATTGCGATGATGGTAAGCCTGGGGGAAAGCGGCAGCGGTTATGCGGGCGGCTCCCGCGCCGGCGCGGTACTCATGCTGCGCAGCGCGCTCGACGAAGCAGCAAGTTACGCGGTCAAACCCGGCGAACTCGAAGACTACAACATGAGCCTGTCGGATCTCGTCGCGCTGCAAGGCGTTTTGAATGGTGAGGTGCCACTATTCGTTGATGTTGATCGCGCCAGTGATATCTCGGTGCTCATCGACGTCGTTGCCGAGTATGGGGTTCGCGCGATTATCGTTGGGGGCACCGAGGCCTGGATGTTGGCAGACGAACTTGCGGACGCGGACATCGCGGTCGTCCTCGCGCCGCAGGACATACTCCCTGGTAATTTCGACCGTCTCAACGCGCGTCGTGAGTCCGCCGGGATTCTGGCCGAAGCGGGCGTTACGATTGCATTCGCCGACGGGCAGAGCCATACGCACAACGCACGCAATATCACGCAGTCGGCAGGTAATGCCGTTGCCTACGGATTGTCGCGCGATGACGCAATGCGGGCGATCACGCTGGCACCCGCTGAGATATTCGGTGTTGCGGATCGCGTCGGCAGTATCGAAGTGGGGAAGGAAGCAGATGTCGTCATCTGGCCTGCCGACCCGCTCGAACTAACGTCATATCCGGAGCAGGTGTACATCAAGGGCAATGCCGTGGAAATGACGAGCCGCCAGACGCTGCTTCGTGACCGCTACTTGCAGACAGATTCGGACACGCCACCCGCGTACAGAAAGTAAAGCGCCATGGAAAACAGAACCTGGAGCTCAGGCCTGACGTTTATCCTGGCGGCCGTTGGAGCGGCCGTAGGGCTGGGGAATATCTGGAAGTTCCCTTACGTTGCCGGGGTCAGCGGCGGTGGGGCATTCGTTCTCGTCTATATCGTCTGCGTTATTTTTGTCGCGATACCGATACTTATTGGTGAGCTGCTGATCGGCCGATGCGGCAGTGGCAGCCCGCCTGTCGCAATGCGAAAAGTCGCCGAGAATTCAGGCCGTTCTGCGAAGTGGTCGATCGTCGGCTTCATGGGCATGATCGTCGGCTACCTGATTGCGACGTACTACAGTGTCATCGCAGGCTGGACGCTCGTATACATCTACAAAGCGGCAAATGGCTTCGGCGGTGCAACTGCGCTTAATGTCGCGCAGCAATTCGAAGACTTGAAAGCAGATCCGGCCACGATGGCTATTTGGCACACAGTGTTTATGTGCCTGGCGCTCGTTATTGTCGGGCGTGGGCTGCGCAATGGCATCGAACGCGTCGTAAAACTGCTGATGCCTGCGTTGTTCGTGATGCTCGTGGTCATGATTGGCTATGCGGCGGTCGCAGGCGACTTCGCCGCGGGCCTGGATTTCCTGTTTGGCGTCGACTTCAGCAAGATCACGGGAGCCGTGGTTCTCAATGCTATCGGCCAGGCGTTCTTCTCGATCTCGGTCGCGATGGGATTGATGATGGTCTACGGCGCGTACGTGCCCAGGAATGTCTCGCTAACGCGTTCCGCGATCATAATTGCCACTGCCGACACAGTCATTGCACTGCTGGCCGGCCTGATGATCTTCCCGATCGTTTTTGCAAACGGCCTGGACCCGGCCGAAGGCCCGGGGCTGATCTTCAAGACCCTGCCGACCGCCTTCGTCGGCATGCCGGGCGGCGCTGTTTTTGGTGCGCTGTTCTTCCTGCTGCTGGCCTTCGCGGCGGTGACGTCAATTATTGCGATCATCGAGCCCATCGTCGCTTATGCAGAAGACCGTTGGCACATGAGGCGCACAATGGCTTGCGTGGTGTTTGGAATCCTCGGCTGGGCGATCGGCATGGCGAGCGTCTTGTCGTTCAATATCTGGAAAGGAGTCACACCTCTTGCCGTGTTCGACGCTTTCGAAGGCAAAACAGTCTACGACCTGATCGACTACTTCACGGCCAATATTATGATGCCGGTCGGAGCAATCCTGATCGCGTTGTTCGTGGGCTGGCGCATGAAGCCGGAGATGATCGAGGGTGACCTGAGTTTCTCCCATCCACTGCTGTTCAAAACCTGGTTGTGGATCATGCGAGTTGTGGCACCGCTCGCCATTCTTGGCATATTAGTCAGCGGGTTGCGGTGAACGGGACGATCCTGATGCTATAGTTTGTGGTGTCGCATTGACGTAATTACGATTTACAAGCAGGCGGATATTCATGCAAACATACAGTATCAGAGCCTCGATAGGCGTTCTGGCAATGGCAGTACTCGCATTGCCCCTCTCGAGCTACGCTGACGCGCTGTTTGCTAACGGTCTGGCCGGCGACCGTAAATTGCCGCGGACATGGGGTATCGGCGTCGATTATTTCACCATGCGCCAGCCCTATCAGATCGATGAGTTGATCGTCTCGCCACCTGTTCTGCCGATCACAGACCCGAGCATTCTGCCGGTCGACAACCAGATCACACACACTGATATCCATATCGATGTCTGGGTAACTCCATTCCTGAATGTTTTCGGTATTTACGGCCGGATCGACGGCGAAACAACGATCGATCTCGGCGTACTCGGGTTGCCGTTACCGCCCAACGTCAATTCCCTGCTCGTGGACTATGACGGCGACGTCTATGGTGGTGGCATCGTGCTCGCCGTTGGTGGGGATAGCTGGTTCGCGTCGGTGACCGGCACATTTACCGACACAAGCCTCGAGGGAGACTTCAAGTCGTCGGTCCAGGCAACAACGATTCAACCGCGCCTGGGATTGCGCTTTGACGATCACACCGAATTTTGGGTTGGCGGTTACTTTGTCGACGCTACCGAGAAGCACAGTGGCACACTCAGCATCGACTTCGGACCGATAATCGCGCCTCCGGGAGGACCCATACCACGACCTATTGATCTCGATTTTGCCGTTGAACTGTCCCAGGAGGAGGACTTCAATCCGAGTATTGGTATGCACATGATGATGTCTGATGCCTGGGAAACGACGGTCGAGGTCGGCGGGGGCGATCGCAGGACAGTACTTGTAAACTTTACTTATCGGTTTTGATTGAGGTGGCTCGAAAATTCTTCTTACAATTAGCGGCGGCCGCACTTACGGTTACCGGGCTGTCGATCGCAAACGCCTACGAAACGGACCAATACACGCAGCGCACTGCACATGTCAGGGATTCGACCGAGGTCCTGAACGAAAAGGTTAACGACACCATCGAGGAAATCGTGACGACGTGGGGCAAGGGCCACGACGAGGTTGCGTTTGTCGACGCTTTTTACCGCGAGTTGGGCGGCCGTCACTGGGTCGACCGGCTCGAGCGCTGGGCAATAGACTCCCCTGACGTCGACAAGCTCGACGTGGGTCGCTACGAAAGCGTATTCGCCGACCAACCGTTTTGGGCGACCCGCATGGCGAAATTCTTCGGTACCGGGAGCACGATTCGCCTGAACGAGCAGCTGATCGGTTCGGACAAGATCGGGCATTTCATCTCGCAAGGCCGTAAGTATTACAAGCGCTATCTAAAGTATGGCACCGAAGAAATAGCGGCGGAGCATTCTGCATTTACGGAACGTGCGATATTCGGCCAACTGTCCAATGGCATCTATTCAAATGCCGATCTTGTCGCGAATTATGAGGGACACCGGTTTTTCCGCAGCCTGTTCGAGGACGACATCACGCCAGGCAAGCCCTCGATACTGCGTTGGGAAAACGACGGCTGGGTTGTGCAGCGCGAATTCGACTGGGCCGATCACGTTAATGAATACTGGGACGAAGCGCTCAATGTCAATCACTTTGACGCCGGGCTGTACAAGTACATGCACGATACCTTTGTCGCGATGTGCCCGGAGTACTGGGAGCGGCCGGATCTGTACACGATCGCCAACGAAGATATACTGAAAGAGCGCTATGCGCACCTCGAACTGAGAGACACGTCGGAGCTCAGGCTCGACTCGCTGTGCCCGGTGCAGGCATTCCTCGACGGCGATTCCAGTAAGTTCATTACTCCGGCAGGAAAATCATTGCCGGATGTTCCAGCATCTCTCTGATGCGCTGAATCATCGCAGCCGCATCGTAGCCGTCTACGAAGCGATGATCGAACGACGATGACAGGTTCATCATCAGGCGAATATCGACCTGGCCGTTCAGCACGACCGGACGTTCAACGGCCCGGTTAACTCCGATAATGCCAACCTCGGGTTGATTGATGACCGGTGTCGAAACGATGCCGCCCAGCTTGCCGAGGCTCGTAATCGTGATCGTCGAACCGGAAAGCTCGTTCTTTGTAATGCTGTTGTTGCGCGCCGCTTCGGAAACACGGCGAATCTCGCTCGCGAGTTGATCCAGGGACAACGCGTCCGCATTGTGAACCACAGGCACCTTGAGACCGTCATTGGTCTGTGTTGCGACGCCGAGATTTACGGGGCCGTGCTGGATCAGGATATTTCGATCCTTGTCGTACGTCGCGTTGCACTGCGGAAACTCGCGCAGTGCGCGGACAAGCGCCAGCCCGAGAAACGGTAACGGCGTCAATCGCTGTGCCGGGTCCGTGTTCTTGCTGTTCAGGTGCTTGCGCAGTGCCTCGAGTTCGGTGATATCGATCTCTTCGACGTAGGTGAAGTGCGGAATCTCGCGACTGGCCGTCGCCATGCGTTCGGCAATAATGCGTCGCAGGCCGATGACCTTAATCTCTTTGGTCTCGGCGGAAGCCCTTGTTGGAATACTTGGTACGGCTGCGGGCCGGGGCACGCCCGCTTCGCCAACATACGCCTCGAAGTCCTTACGCGTAATGCGGCCACCTGCTCCCGTGCCCGGGACGCTGTGCAAGTCGATGCCGGCCTCTTTCGCGCGGCGTCTAACAGCCGGGGAGGTCGCGACACGGCCTGCTTTCTTTGGGGTTGGCGATCGCTCGACCGCGCTATCTTCCACAGGCGCGGGCTCCTCCGTCGGAGCGGCGATTCGCGCTGCGACAGACGCATCCGTTTCGAATACGACCAATGCCGCACCAACCGCGACAATGTCACCCGGCTCACCGGCGAGCTTGATGACTTTGCCAGAAACCGGAGATGACAATTCGACAGCCGCTTTGTCGGTCATCATCGTGCCGACGACATCTTCCTCTGTGACCTGGTCACCGACATTGATGAACCACTCACTGATTTCGGACTCGACCATGCCCTCGCCGAGGTCCGGCATCTTGAAGATATATTCGCTCATTCGACTTCCATCATGTTTCTGATGCCGGCGACGAGTCGTTTCTTGCCTGGGAAATACTGCCATTCGAACGCGTGCGGGTAGGGAGTATCCCAGCCGGCAATTCTCGAAATCGGCGCTTCGAGATTGTAGAAACAATCTTTCTGAACGCGGGCGGCGATCTCGGCACCGAACCCTGCGAAGCGGGTCGCCTCATGAGCTATCACGCAACGCCCCGTCTTGTTAACCGAATTGGCAAGCGTGTCGGTATCCAGCGGCGCGATGCTGCGGATGTCGATGATCTCGGCATCGACGCCGACTTCCTCGGCGGCGGCAATGGCGACATGAACAAGCGTGCCGTAAGTAATGATCGTAAGTTCGCTGCCTTCGCGAACAATCTCGGCTTCGCCAAGCGGCACCGTATAGTGACCCTCAGGCACCTCGCCCTTCGGGTGCGACGCCCACGAAACGGCTGGTTTTTCCGGGTCGCCATCGAAGGGGCCGTTGTAGATTCGTTTGGGTTCGAAAAACACGACCGGGTCGTCTGACTCAATCGAGCTGATCAACAAGCCCTTGGCATCGTAAGGATTTGAGGGCATGACAATGCGGATGCCACTGACATGCGCGAATATCGCCTCGGGGCTTTGCGAATGTGTCTGGCCGCCACGAATACCACCGCCGCAGGGCGTACGAATCGTCACCGGTGAAAAGAATTCGCCGCTTGAACGATAACGCAATCGCGCCAGCTCGCTGACG
>CALZHX010000197.1 GCA_945787435.1 uncultured Woeseiaceae bacterium | reverse complement strand
TCGAACTCCTCGAGCAGCAGCGCATGAAGCGGGCTGTACGGCAGGAATGCACCTATTTCCGAGAGTCCGGTAGCGACGTTTCGTGCCAGGTCGTTGTTGCCGTTCTTTCTTGTCAGGACGATTGGCCTGCCGGGACTCGCCAGCAGTTCCGCCTCTTCGGGCGAGAGGTTTGCGTACTTGCGTACAACACCGAGACCGTCCTCGCCGGCCAGCGGAAACATCACTGCCAGTGGCTTGCCTGGTCGGTACTTGCGCCAGCGCAATTCGTCCACGGACACATAGTCGCGCGCGTCGCACATCAGGTGGTAACCGCCGATCCCCTTCACAGCGATGATGTGACCGTCGCGAAGTTTTTCCAGTGCTGTCTGCAGCGCGTCTTCAGCAGCCACTGTCGACGAATTTTCTTTGTCAAAGAAACTCAGCTGCGGACCACACGCCGAACAAGCGACCGGTTCGGCATGGAAACGGCGATTCGCTGGGTCCAGGTATTCCTGTTTGCAGTCATCGCAAAGCGGGAAGCCGGCCATGCTCGTGTTCGGGCGATCATAGGGCAGCGCCTCGATGAGTGTGTAGCGCGGCCCGCATTGTGTGCAGTTGATGAACGGGTAGCGATAGCGACGATCGGACGGGTCATACAACTCCTCGCGGCAATCGTCGCACATGAAAAAGTCCTGCGGCACAAAGATGCTCGCATCAGCGTCGGCAGAACTCTCAGAGATCTCGAAGTCATCGAAGTTCTCGAATTCAACAACTTCGGCAGCATCGATGCTCGGCTGGGACAACGGTGGTGACTTGTCTACAAGGTCGTGCTCGAACAACGCAAGTGTGCTTGCCGGGCCGGAGGCAACCACCTCGACCTCACCCAATTGGTTCTGTACGCGGCCTGTCAGCCCATGCATCCGCGCCAGGCGGTAGACGAAAGGCCGAAAACCCACGCCTTGCACATGCCCCGACAATACGAAGCGCTGCGTGCACTCCTTGCTCGTAAAATCATGGCGCGCGAGTTCAGCCAACGGACTGCTTCCTGCCTTCCCACTCATTGTCGCGATAGCCGGACGCCCACCAGATGCGGCAGGCACCTTCATCGGACACCATGCACGGACCGATCGGTTTGCGAGGCGTGCAGGCTGCGCCGTAGAGACGGCACTGGTTTGGATAGATCTTGCCAAGTACCACTCTCGCGCAATCACAACCCGGCGGCATTTCGCCTACTCTTTTGCGAGACTCGTCTGCGTAGGATGGGAACTGCTCACGTGAATCATGTTGTGCAAATTTGTCGCGAAGCACGAATCCCGACTTCGGTATGACGCCGACGCCGCGCCAGGTGGCGTCGCTTACTTTCATGACCTCATTGAGCTGGCGCCGCGCCTCGGCATTGCCTCCGGGTCGCACGACTTCGGGGTAGCAGTTGTCGAGGAAACGACGATCATCCTTGAGCTGACGCAGCACCGAGTACATTGCGGCCAGCAAAGTATCAGGCCGAAAGCCGGCAACTGCAGCAGGAATGTTGTGCTTATCGACAACGAACTCCCACTCCTCGGGGCCCATGACTGTCGAGACATGGCCCGGCGCAATAAGCGCGTCGAAACCTGGTGTCTCAGACTCCAACAGCATGGAGACGGCCGGCCAGGTTAGTCGTCCCGACAGCAGAACCAGCAGGTTGTCGGGCACGCCTTCGGCAAGCATCGCTGCAACAGGTGCCGTGGTCGTTTCAAAGCCGGCAGCGAAAAACACGACCTGCTTGTCCGGGTTCTCTTTTGCGATTCTCACAACTTCGCTCGGCGACGCGACGGGCCGGATGTCGCCGCCCGCGGCTTTGGCCTGCTCGAGCGAGCGCGGCTCGCGCTTTGGCGCGTTAACGGGCACGCGAAGCATGTCGCCGAACGCCACAAGAATGATGTCTTCGTTAAGAGCGAGTTGTATTGCCTCGAATACATCCTCTTCAGGGCAGATACATACCGGGCAGCCGGGCCCCGGAACGAGTTCGATATTCTTCGGAATTGCGGTGCGCAGTCCGGCAAGCGAGATCGAGCGCTCATGCCCGCCGCACACATTCATGATCCGAACACGCCGGTCGACGCCGAGATCCCGCAGCGCCTGTAGCCATTGTTCGGCCGAGCGGCTCATGCGCGGCTGCCGGCCTCGCTCCGGATCCAGTCCAGCCAGGCATCCATGCCCGCGCCTGTCTTCGCTGACACGTTGTACAAAGGTGCCGGATTCGCGATCTGGCGCACATATCCCTCGGCTGCAACCGGATCGAAGTCGTCGAGTACTTCGAGCAGGTCAGATTTCGTGATCAGCACGAGATCCGCAGCCCGGAACATGACCGGATACTTGGCCGGCTTGTCGTCGCCCTCGGGTGTGGATAGCAGTGCGACATTAATGTGTTGGCCCAGGTCAAAGCTGGCCGGGCAAACGAGATTTCCCACGTTCTCGATGAACACGACATCGACATCGTCGAGATCCAGTTCGTGCAGCGCGTGGTGCACCATGTGTGCGTCAAGGTGGCAGGCACTGCCAGTGCTGATCTGGATGGCGGGCACACCTTTCTTGCGAATCCGATTGGCGTCATTCTCGGTCTCGAGGTCACCCTCCACGACCGCGATCCTCAGATCGGTGCCAAGCGCCTCAATGGTTGCCTCGAGCAGAGACGTCTTGCCCGCTCCCGGTGACGACATCAGGTTGATGGCGAGCACATTGTGGCGACTGAAATGCTCGCGGTTGTGTAACGCTTCGTGGTCGTTCGCAGCGAGTAATCCCTGCAGGACTTCCACGGCGTGGTCGTCGGCTGCCGGAGTTACGTTGCATCCGCAGGTATCACACATTGATCTCTCCAAGAACTACTCGTTGCAACAACAATTCGTCTCCGCTAAGCAGCGTCGTGCGCCAGTCACCGCACTCCTTGCAGGTCAGTCGATTCATCTTCACCTCCGACTCGGCCCCACATTCTTCGCAATGCACACGAATCGGAGTGGCGTCCAGGTGCAGGGTCGCAGCATTCGCGATAGTACCCGCCGCGGCTATCGGGAACGCGTTCTGCAGCAACGGGGCCTCGACACCCGACAGGGGTCCGACGCTGACGTAAATGTCAGAGACGGTCGACGCCTTGTTATCCTGGGCGACGTCTGTGACCTGTCCAATCAGCGCCTGGCATACAGCAAGCTCATGCATTGGCCTCGAGCACCTCGTCGAACAACTCCCACGAATCCGCCGCTTCTTCGGCCGATACTTTCTGTATGGCATAACCGACGTGCACGAGAACATGGTCGCCCAGTGCGATTTCCTCGCCCTGCAACAGGAACAGGCTGACTTCACGTTCGATCCCACGTGCGACGCAACGGCATTGAAAGCCGTCGATCGATTCAATTTGCATGGGTACGGCGAGGCACATGGCTAAGCCTCCGGTGTTGAGATCCGGTTACGGTCGGAAATCTCTTCTCTCTAGAGAATAGACGCCGCCCCCACCGAACGGCACTACGTAATTACGCCTAGATTCGTGCGTTTGGCGGTTACGCGAATCGCTGTAGGTAATTTCGCTTATTCAGATGTTTATTAGGGAAGCCTAATCTGCATAGCTGGGGGGAGCCCCGGGTTACGGCGAAGTGAATCGCTACATCCGGGGCCCAAGAGGGAAGTATGCCGATCAAGAGCAGACGGATTCGTCCATGACCAGTACCCTCATACTGGGCGTTGGCAACATTTTGCTTGCGGACGAAGGCGCAGGGGTCCACGCCATGCGCTACCTCCAGGAACACTACGACCTTCCCGACACAACCTATCTCGATGCCGGCACACTGAGTTTCACGCTTGCAGCGGACATCGCCGAAGCGGATCACATGATCGTCTTTGACGCCGCCCAGATTGGCGCGGCACCCGGCGGTATTCAGGTTTTTCAGGATGAAGAAGTCGACGAGTTCCTGATATCCGGTAAGGGCAGCGTGCACGAAGTCGGTTTCGCCGACCTGATGGACATCGCACGACTCGAAGATTGCCTGCCCACACGCTATGCACTGATAGGCATCCAGCCTGAAACGCTGGGTTGGGGCGAAGCACCCAGCGAAACCGTACGCAGATCATTACCGCGAGCCGCAGCGAACGCCGCCGCACTCGTACATAAGTGGAAGCAACCGATGCATCCGAAGGCGGTGAATCAATGAGCTCTCTAGACACCATTCCAGTCTGTACCGAAGTGGCCTCGGGGAACGTCGAGCCACTTCTGCATGAAATTCGCCACGCACTGCAACGCCTCGCAGAGGGCAAGGAAGGCACGGTCATTGACCTGAAGCGCCTGCCGCTTGCCCCGGGCGAAGAAGAACGAATTGAGGCAACGCTTGGTACCGGTGAAGTTCGCGCCGAAATTGACGCGCTCGGTCCAACCCTGATCCAGGAAACCTCGTACCCCGGCGTATGGCTCATCACGCACAAGAACGCGGATGACGTCGTCGTTGCTCGCTTTGTCGAGGTTACCTACATACCCGAACTGCTGAGATCCCAACAGGCCGATATCGATGCCGGTATCGACAGGCTGGAAGACGAGCTCAAGAATTAGGAGGCAATACGATGCGCAAAGATCAAAACCTGGGCGAATACCTGCGGATGCAGGGCGTTTCCCGTCGAGGCTTCCTGAAGTTCTGTTCAGCAACTGCATCGTTGATGGCGCTGCCGCCATCGGCCGTATCGCAGGTTGCCGAAGCGCTGGCTACAGCCCGGCGCCCCTCGGTCATCTGGCTGTCCTTCCAGGAATGCACTGGTTGCACCGAATCGCTAACGCGTTCACATGCTCCAACCGTTGAATCGCTGATCTTCGACGCGATTTCACTCGACTACCATCACACGCTGCAAGCCGCAGCGGGCCATGGTGCCGAGGCAGCTCGTGAAGCTGCGATGGAAGAGAATAAGGGTGAATATATTCTCGTCGTCGACGGTTCGATACCGAATGGTAACAATGGCTATTCGACGATCGCCGGTATCAGCAACTATGAGATGTTGAAAGAAGCCGCCGCGAACTGCTTCGCGATTGTTGCGGTCGGAAGCTGCGCGGCTTTCGGCGGACTGCCGAATGCAAACCCGAACCCGACCGGGGCCGTTGCTGTTTCGGACATCATCAAGGACAAACCGATCATCAACGTTTCCGGTTGCCCACCGATTCCAGTCGTAATCACCGGTGTTCTCGCACATTTCCTCACCTTCGGCACAATTCCGGAGCTTGATGCACTGGGTCGCCCGGCCGCTTTCTTCGGCCAGAATATTCACGACCGCTGCTATCGCCGGCCTTTCTACGAACGCGGCCAGTTCGCCGAGACCTTCGACGACGAGGGCGCTCGCAAGGGCTGGTGCCTGTACAAACTCGGCTGCAAGGGCCCGACAACCTACAACGCCTGTGCAACCCTGAAATGGAACCAGGGAACGAGTTTCCCGATCCAGTCAGGACACGGCTGCATCGGTTGCTCCGAACCGCGTTTCTGGGACAAAGGTGGCTTCTACGACCCGATCTCCGCAGGTCAGTGGGGTTCACGCGACGCACTGCTTGGCGCTGCGGCGGCAGGCGCAGCTCTTGGGGTCGGCTCCGCACTTGCGGCTCGCGCTCGTAAGAAAAAGGCGCAGGCAGCTGAGGAGGTATAACAATGACTCTTCTTGAATTTGCCAGCGGCCCCGGATTGCAGTGGGCGCTGTGGATTTTCGTGTTTGGCATTACCTGGCGCGTTGTCGGCGCGGTATTTCTGTTGTCCAGAAAGGACATTTCCAAGCCGCGGCACACGAACAACATGTCTGCAGGACTGGGCGCAGTATGGTCCCGGTCCGCCCCGGCGCATGCGTTTGAAAAAAAGATACGCTTTCAACATGTCACCGGCTATGCCTGGCACTTTGCACTGTTCATCTCCGTGCTGTTCTTTGCGCCGCATATCCTGTT
>CALZHX010000196.1 GCA_945787435.1 uncultured Woeseiaceae bacterium | reverse complement strand
CCTTTGTGTCGTCAGCCTGTTGCGGAGCCTGGCACTGCGTCGCCTGGCAGGAGCAGAAGCCGATGCTGGCTGAGTTTCACTTCCTGCGCCCTGAATGGCTCTGGGCTGCCCCGGCCGTGATTGCCTGCACGATTCTGCTCGCGCGGCGCAAGCTAGGTCCGGGTAGCTGGCAGCACGTAGTGGATGCCGCACTCGCACCACACGTCTTGTCACGCAGCGCCAACCGACGTGCCGACTATCGCTGGTGGTTGCTTGGACTCGGTGGGGTCATCGCCGCGGTTGCGATCGCCGGTCCGGCCTGGCAGCGCGTCGAGCAACCCGTGTTTCGCTCCGACCAGGCGCTCGTCATTGCTCTTGACCTTTCACGTTCAATGGATGCCCAGGACGTTGCACCAAGCCGCCTGATGCGGGCACGCCTGAAGATACTCGACATGCTCGAGCGGCGTGGCAGCGGTCAGACCGCACTCGTTGTGTACTCGGCTAACGCGTTTACGGTCACGCCGCTGACGACAGACAATGACACTATCGCCGCGCTCGTCAACAGCCTGAGTACCGACATCATGCCGAGTCGTGGCAGTTATCCGATTGCGGCCATCAACAAGGGCCGACAACTGCTGGAGCAGGCGGGTGCCGGCGTCGGTGAGATTCTGCTGATCACTGACGGCAGTTCGTCTCCGGCAACGGAACGCATTGCCCGCGACCTCAAGGGCTCCGGGTTTACGTTGTCAGTACTCGCGGTCGGTACGGCTGAAGGTGCGCCAATCCCGCGACTCAGCGGCGGCTTCGTTACGGATCAGTCCGGCAAGATCGCGGTGCCGCGTCTCGAGGAACATTCGCTGCGCGGGCTCGCAGCAGCGGGCGGCGGACGGTATTCAGTACTGTCGACCGATGATCGCGATCTGGACTACCTGTTGAGCGGAGAGGCGGGCAGCCGGCAGGCAGGCGATGAGAATCTCGCGACAGACCATTGGCGGGAAGAGGGCCCCTGGCTCGTGTTGTTGCTGTTGCCAATTGCCGCCATGGCGTTTCGGCGCGGATATCTAGCGGTCTTACTTATTTTCCTATTGCCACCTGACAATGAGGCACACGCTGCGACTTGGAGCGACCTCTGGCAAACAAAAGACCAGCAGGCGCAACAACTGCTCGAAGAAGGTGCCGCCGAAGATGCGGCTGAACTATTCGAAAACCCGGACTGGCAGGCTGTTGCGAAGTATCGCGCCGCAGATTACGAGGCAAGTGCTGCGGCATTCGCCGAGCAGGAAGACACGCGCAACCTTTATAACCTCGGTAACGCGATGGCGCGCCAGGGGGAATTCGAATCCGCGATTGACGCTTACGAACAGGTGTTGGAACTCGAGCCAGACAATGAAGATGCAGAGTACAATCGTGACCTCTTAAAGCAGGTTCAGGAACAACAACAGCAGAGCGAAGCGGATCAGCAGGAGTCATCCGAGCAGCAGGGTGAAGGCGAACAGTCAGACGGTGAGAGCGAGTCAGAGCAACAGAGTGAGGACAGCAACTCGCAGTCGGACAGTCAATCGGAAGAAGGTGACGCCTCACAGCGCGATGACCAGGAGGCCAGCGAGGAAGACCTTGCGGCCATGCAGGAAGAACTGCAGCGCGCCGCCGAGGAAGCCGCGCAAAACGAGCAGCAGTTGGCTCAACAACAGTTGACGCCCGAAGAGCTTGAAGCGCTGCGGCGCGAGCAGGAACAGGAACAGGCAATGGAGCAATGGCTGCGGCGCATTCCGAATGATCCGGGTGGCTTGCTGCGGCGCAAGTTCCGCTATCAATATCAAAAGACCGGCAAGGACCAGGATGGCAATAACACCTGGCCGGACGACGAGGTGCAACCGTGGTAGGGAACGAGCTGCGACAGACAGTGTGGATGACATTATTGGCACTGCTGCTTTCTGCGCAGTCGTTTGCCGCCGTGGTGACGCGCGTTGATCGCGCGGACATCGAGCTGAATGAGTCGTTCACGCTCGAGGTCATCACGGATGCAAACATCGATCTGCAGCCAGACGTCTCGGTCCTCGAGCAGGACTTTTATATCGGGCAGGGCAGCCAGCTCAGTAATACGACGATTGTCAACGGCCAGATTCGGCGTAGCAAAACCTGGACCTATGTGCTGATGCCGAAGCGCGCCGGTCAGATTACGATTCCGCCGCTCTCAATTGGTACCGAACAGAGCGACCCACTGCTAATAACAGTAAGTGAGCCTAGCTACGCGCCGCCGGGTGTCGCCGAGGTGTTCCTGACCAGCGAAGTCGATTTTGACGAGACGTATGTGCAGGCCCAGGTCCTGCTGACGATCAAGATCTATCGGTCTGTATCGACCCGCCAGCCAGCTCTGCGCGATCCCACGATCACCGGCGTCGAAGTACTCAGTGAAATGGCAGGAGACGATCGCAGCTATGAGGCCGTCATCGATGGCACCGCGTACAACGTCGTCGAACGGGTATACGCGTTGTTTCCGCAGGAAAGCGGCAGCATCGCAATTTCGCCGGCGCGCTTCGAGGCGCGTGTCCTGAGAAATGGCCGAATTACCGGCCGCAAGGTCTTTGAATCGGAGCCCCGGGCCATCACTGTGCAGCCGATTCCGCCGCGTCCTGCCGAATTTCCGGATGCGGTTTGGCTGCCTGCGAGCGACCTGCAGCTCAGCGAGGACTGGTCACGAGAGCCGGGTGAGGTCAAGGCCGGCGAGCCGCTGACGCGCCACGTCACCATCAGCGTGCTGGGGCAGCTCGAGACCCAGATACCGCCGCTGGATACACCCGTAGCAACGGGCATAAATGTCTACCCCGACAAACCAGAACTGAGCCGGCGCATCGCGTCTGGCGGCATTCGAGGCGTTCGCAAAGACCAGTACGCAATGATCGGTGTTACGGCGGGCGTCGTCACGCTGCCGGCGCTCGAAGTACCTTGGTGGAACACTACAACGTCAGAATGGGAAGTCGCCCGATTGCCTGAGCGCAGCATCACGATACAGCCGTCCGGCGAAGCGCCTCTGCTCGAAGCGGGGGCCGAAACTGCAGCCGAGGCCGGCGCAGACGCAGACGAAGAATCGAATGGTGACGCTGCGCCGACCCTGATGTCGGATGGATTCTGGCGGCGTGTCAGCGAACTGCTGGCTGCTGTATGGCTCGTAACGCTGCTGGGGTGGTGGTGGACGACGCGACCGGCTAAACGAGAGTCGCGTGAGCCGGCGCCTGTGCCCTTGCACAAACGGCAGTCACGACTGCTGAAGTCGGCGCGCAAAGCAGCGCGTGCCGGAGAAGCTGCAAGTGTCAAACAATCGCTGCTTGATTGGGCGGCGCTTGAATGGCCGGAAGATACCCCGCGGAGTATCGGCGCACTGGCAGGCCGCGTATCGTCGGATCTTGCCAATGAACTCGACGCATTGTCGAGTCTGAGCTACGGGCCGAATCGCGGTGAATTCGATGGCGAAGCACTCGCCAGCGCGATCCGCTCATTCTCCGTCCTCAAAGTCGAAACAACCGAAAACCACGAGCAGCTACCGCCACTGATGCCAGCACGCTAGTGCTGCGCTTTACTTCGGTCGACAATCTACCCGTCGTGCCGGTCCTACGATCATCGGAGAGATCCGGGTACCTCTGTTGAACTGAGTGAATTGACTCCGTCCACTTACAAAATGTGCGAAGAATGCCGGCCAGTCTTTGCTGTTGGCGAACGGCTAGTGTGCGCTCGGAAGCAGCCGTTCGGGTGATATAGTCTGAGTGACTGCTACTGACCCAAAGCGGACATGGCTCATTGGGCTTGTTATTCTTTCCGAATCCTCTATGGGGGAGAATCAAATGCTTCCTGCTGTGTGCTGCCCTCGGGCGAAAGTGTTTCTAATTCTGCTTGGATTTGTAATGCCGTTTGTAGCTGAGGGCCAGGACGAGACTCGGGCCAGAGATCTTGGCATCCCATTTGCCGGCACACCTGGCCCGCTAAACGCTATCACCGACGTAGCCGGCGTTACTGTCGGACACACAACGCTCATAACTGGTGATGGCAAGCTGAATGTCGGGTCTGGCCCGGTTAGGACCGGGGTCACCGCTGTCCATCCGCGTGGCAAGACCTATGATCCTGTTTTTTCCGGTTGGTATGCGCTGAACGGCAACGGAGAAATGACAGGGACAACATGGGTCGAAGAATCCGGTTTTTTGGAAAGCCCCGTCGTGATCACGAACACCCACAGCGTCGGTGTCGCTCGCGATGCAACCATTGAGTGGCAATACGCGAATAATCTATTTGATCCACTACCGGATGATCCGGATGTGTTCTGGTCGCTTCCGGTGGTTGCCGAAACTTATGATGGGGACCTCAACGACATCAACGGTTTCCACGTCACCAAGGAACACGTAATCAGTGCATTGGAGTCAGCGAAATCGGGCCCGGTTGCCGAAGGCAATGTCGGCGGTGGTACCGGGATGATTTGCCATCAGTTCAAAGGTGGCATCGGCACAGCGTCCCGGCAGGTCGAGATAGCCGATCATGAATACACGATCGGCATTCTGGTCCAGGCGAACTACGGCGTCCGCGAGACATTTACGATCGCAGGGGTGCCGCTTGGAAATGAGCTGTCCGATCTTATGCCGGAATTTAGGCCGACGGACCGAGAGACTGGTTCAATCATCGTCATCGTTGCGACAGACGCGCCCTTGTTACCACACCAATTAAAACGGCTAGCCAGGCGCGTGCCATTGGGTATATCCAAGGTGGGCGGATATGCGTCGAACGGATCCGGAGACATATTTATCGCGTTCTCCACCGCTAATCCTGGCGCCGCAGCACGGAAGGGCATTCTGGACGTCGAAATGCTTCCGAACGACTCGATAAGCCCACTTTTTCTGGCGACTGCACAAGCGACGGAAGAGGCTATTGTGAATGCCATGGTCGCCGCGAGGACAATGACAGGGATAAATGGCAATACTGTGTACGCGCTTCCGCATGATCGATTGATCGACATACTAAAAGAACACGATCGCGTTCCGTAGTTGCAGCTCGAGTAAATCGACTTTTTGGAGTCTGCTTCTGGCCGTAAGCAGCCGTTCTCTACACTCCCACTGAGCGGCCGGTAAGCACCCAAAAGCAGACACTCAGGCGAGGTATACTGAGCGTCTGGTATTGACCCGAAGCGGACAGTCGCCTGAGTGGCCAGGACCACCTCGCAAGGGCCAAGCAATAAAGTTCGAGCGTGCGTAAAGAATACAACTGAGTTCGACTCGCACTACAAATAGTTGCGTATCATGAATGCTGTATCTCGAATGTATTTCTCGATATTTATGGCCGGAGTGGCAAGTCTGTTTTTGTTTGGTTGCTTGTCTCAGTCAGAGCTGCTCCAGATGCAGATTGCCAACTCGGATTTACCGCCCGCTTTCGTCGAGCCGGTGGTGTCCATGAATATGCATAAACGCGACGTGCGCACCCACTGGCTCAAAATTGACAAGCCGACTGCCCTTTTTGTAATT
>CALZHX010000195.1 GCA_945787435.1 uncultured Woeseiaceae bacterium | reverse complement strand
CATCAAAACATTGCGTGACCTCAACCTCCAAACTGATGTACTGCCGTTGATCTTTGTTAATGCTGACGAAGAGATTGGTAGTCGCACATCGACGCATCACATACGACGATTGGCGCGCCTGGCCAATCGCGCCTTCGTCCTCGAACCCGCGCTCGGCGATAAAGGAAGTCTCAAGACCGAGCGCAAAGGTATCGGTCGCTTCACGTTTACCGTTCATGGCAAAGCGGCACACGCCGGACTGGACCCTGAGGCGGGAGCCAGCGCAATACTTGAGCTGTCGCATGTCATTCAGAAGCTGTTCGCAATGAACGATGCCGAAAAGGGCATCACGATCAATGTCGGCACAGTCGACGGCGGTGTACAGCCAAACGTTATCGCTGCGCACAGCAGCGCGGTTGTCGATGTTCGCGTACCGACTATCGCTGATGGCGACCGCATCGAGAAACTGATTCACGGCATCAAGCCCGAGATTCCCGGCGTTCGATTACGAATCGAAGGAGCCATTGGCCGGCCCTCAATGGAGTCGACACCACGGAACGAAGCGCTATGGGACCAGGCGCTGTCCATTGGCAAACAGCTCGGCCTCGAACTCAGTCGCGCGAGGGTTGGCGGCGGATCAGACGGCAATACGACAAGTCAGTACACAGCGACACTGGACGGTCTCGGCCCGGTTGGCCATGGCGCTCACGCAGAGCACGAATTTCTCTATATCGACAAGACGCTCGAACGTGCCGCCCTTCTGACCATGTTGCTGCTGTCACCGCCAACCGACGTGGCCGTTCTCAAGGCAGCGGGATGACGCAGACCTTTAATACCTCGATCGCACGCATTACGGACATTGACCGAAATCCCTACGACGTACGACTGCTCGAGCAGTCCTTGTGGGAATCGGGCGACTACGTCAGGACCGAGGTCACAGGAACCCGCACGGTGCTCTACGCGATTGAGTCGTGCACCGGTGAGATGCTTCCTGTGCAGCCAGGCGACCAGGTCATCGGTGCGCTCGGCCATCGCGAGGCAACGCTCGAAGGCGTTGGCAGTTACCTCGATGTAAAACGAGGCAACATGCATGCCCTCACGAGTGCGGGATTGCTTGGCGTTTTTACGTCTTATTCGACCCTGCTGCCCAGACCCTTGTCGCTCCACTATCGTGGCCACATCGTCAGGGACAATCACAAGATCACGATGCGGCAGTTCGCGATACGAGGTGACAAAGGTAGCTTCGCGGTACCGACTATCCTGATCATCGGCACATCGATGATGGCCGGCAAGACAGTTGCAGGGCGACGCCTCTGCGAGGTTCTTTCTTCGGCCGGCCTCGACATTGTCGGTGCCAAGCTGACGGGCGCGGGACGCTACCGAGACATTGCGAGCTTCAAGCGCGCTGGGGCCGCGCATGTGTTTGACTTCGTGGATGCCGGGCTGCCGTCAACGGTAGTGCCCGAGCAGGAATTCCGTGCGGCGATACGACCGTTACTGAGTCATATCGACAAGCTGCGACCGGATTACCTCGTCGCCGAAACCGGCGCCTCGCCACTCGAGCCTTATAACGTCGGGGCCGCCATGCAGGAACTCGGCGACAATATTGTCTGCATCATCCTGGCCGCATCTGATCCGTTCGCGGTAGTTGGGGTCCAGAAGGCGT
Organism: uncultured Woeseiaceae bacterium; assembly: GCA_945787435.1. Lineage (GTDB taxonomy): Bacteria > Pseudomonadota > Gammaproteobacteria > Steroidobacterales > Woeseiaceae > UBA1847. The sequence goes on along the minus strand of CALZHX010000195.1, from coordinate 3,357 downwards.
TCAACGTCACGCCGGATCTCGTCATCGGCCCGGCGGCGAATACGTCTGCGGCTGTCGCGCTTGTCAGGAAGCTGGCCGACCTGCCGGCGATTAACGTCATCGATCGCGACACCCTGCCCGAGTTCACTACATTTCTCGGCAACAAGCTCGGCCGCAACTTACTCGCAGCTTGAGCGCTCCTGCTTCCGCAACGCTTCCCGATGTTACAGAGATCCCGGGCTACCAACGGGAGGGCGCAGCCATTTCTCATCCGTTTCCAAGGGAGCGGCCAGCGTCATGAGAAAGGCCTCGAGCTGCATGAGCTCCAAAGCACTGAGCCCGAGTGGCTTGGACTCATTGTGGCCGATCATCGATAGCGGTGCCTCGTTGTAGTGCACCAGGACCTCGGCGAGCGTGAACATCTGGCCTTTGTGCATGTAGGGCTGCGTGTGTTGCAGGTTTCTGAGCGACGGTGTACGGAATGCTCCGAGCACTTCGTAGCCACTGCGCGCGAACTCGAGCTCTGCGCACGCTTGTTCGCTGGCGTCGCTGAATTCTCCACGGCAATTGAACGGATCTGCCAGCACCTGGCGCACACCCGCAGCGCGACCTTTGTCTGGTACCTCGCCCGGGAATGACAGGACGCCGGTATTGTGGAATTCGTGATTCGTCAGCAGCGGGCCGTTGTGGCATTGCGTACAAGCCGCTTTGCCGATGAACAGGCGCAGGCCCGCGATTTCATCGGCTGACTACAGGGTTTTCTTTTCGTCGCCAGACAGTACCGCTTCCACGTAGCGATCGAACCGCGACGGGCCCGGCATGATCAGTCGTTCATAGGCTGCGATCGCTTTGCCGATGTTGCTAAACACCCTGTCGACATTCCGCGGGTCGTCGAGATCCGGCAAGAATCCGAACAGATCCTCGTACTGTTTGCGAAACCGTTCGTCTGAAGCGACGGCGTGCACCGTATGTTGCCTGCTCCCACCATGCTCGGCAGGATCCTCAACAGGCGACAACGCCTGCGCCCATTGGCTGTCGCGCCTGCCGTCCCAGTATTGCCAGGGACTGTAAGCTACACCGACGATACTGCGCGTATTGCGCTTCGACTGACCGACACCGCGCCCTTTTTGCATGCCGTCTGTAAACCTTAGCTCTGGTCGGTGACAGGTCGCACACGCAATGGCATTGGAGGGGCTCAGACTGGTACTGAAGAACAGGGCTTGACCAAGTTTCGCGGCACGTGAATCATCCGCAACGGCATTTGTCGGGTCGGGCGGCAACTCCCCCAGACTGCCTATCCACAGGGAGCGCAACGCGGCAATGTCGGCATCGTTCCACTTGTCCGCAACCGGTGGCCAGATCGTCGACGCGGCGACAAGCGTCGCAATGGTTACGACGACAACCAGCCACCAGGTGATCACCGACTTGCTCACAATGCCAATGTCACAACCACCGTGTCGGTTTTGCCATTGGCGCTTATTTCGACAGACACTTCCCAGTCGCCGCCCATGTGAAACCGCATGCCCTCGAGGCGGTACTCGCCATTGCCAAGTTCTGCGGTAACTCGCGGGCGGGTTGGCATGCCGTGATCGTGAGCAGGCATTCCGCCGGATATGCTCAGCGATGCGCCGGTCACGGGCCCACTTTTGCTTGTAATGTGCAGGACCCAATTGTGAATCCGGTTGATCTCGATCGGCTCGAGCGAACTCTCGAAACTCACTGTGTAGACACCACGTGACGAGACCCACTCGTCGGCCAACGCATCGGATATCGGCGCACACAGGAGCAACAAGGCAACGACCACTGTCGCCCTGTTTTCGCGCCGGCGTTTGAGTCGCCCGCTCATAAATAAATACTGGAGCTGAATCGCCAGCAAGAGTGCGATAAAAAACGGCCAATAGCCGAGCCCTGTGTAGCCGACCTCGAACGGAAACACGGCTCGATAGATTTCTTGATCACCATCGACATTGGCAGTAACGATACCGATGAAATCGCCTTCTTCTTTGAAGTCATGAATGACAGTGAGGACATCGGGGTCCACAGTCGGCTCGCGGTACAGGATTGTCACTGCTTCAAGATCGTCGAGTTCTGCTACATCTTCCCCGCGCGCGAAGCGCCCCTTGCCCGTGACATCACGGATGATTCGAAAATCGACGGCCGCCTCACCAAGGCTATCGTGCAGGTATTCCATGACGAATACGCTCTCTGTCGCATTCGGCAGGTCCTCACAGTATTCCTTGTGGCCGTCGATCAATGGTTGATAGATCTTGAAGTGGCCGCGCAGGTAGTTGACCTTTATAACGCAAAGGTCTTCCTCTTCGACCACCCCGCCGTGTGACAATGCGAGGCTGGGTGCCAGCCAAAGGAGCAGCAATATGCAGAAGCGAATCATCCCGCTAATCATAGCGACATGCGGAATTTTTATCGCCATGCCGGCGTCGGCAAATGGGATATCGCCTGGGTAGCCGACGCCGTTCAACTAGGCAATATCGAACCGCGCGACCGTGCAACCGACGGCGAAAATAGGCAGCTCAGCTGTGTAGTACTGCAAATCGCCTTTGCCGCCGGCCGCCGCAGCCGCAGCAATATAGGTTCGAATTTCAAAACCGCCCTGCCCGCCGTCGCGGTAGGTCTCTTCATTCGTGTATGAAAGTAGCGCCTCTTTGTCCTGCCGCATCAGCCGGTCAAGAAACTCGCGATCCCACTCCTCGTTGATTTTCCCGGAGTCCGGCGTTGCCGGCCAATGTGAAATTCCTCCCGTACCGACCACAGCAACCTTTTCGGGAACCGAGTCGCAGGCTCGGCGAATTGCCTCGCCAAACGCCCAGGCCCGATGCAACGGCGTCAGCGGTGGTCCCTGGCAGTTGATATTGACGGGGATAACAGGAACATCATAGTTCGGCGTCAGAAAATGCAGCGGCACCATGATGCCGTGATCGAACTTCCACTCTTCCGCATACGCTGTGTCGACACTCTGCATGATCTCAACGACCAGCCGGCGACCGAGATCCGGCGCACCCGCGATTTCGGTCTTTGCAATTTTCAGCCATTCCGAATCCTCTATTGGACCGGAATACTTTTCGCCGATGCCTACGCAATAAGCCGGCATGTTGTTCATGAAGAAGTTGCCGAAATGCTCCGCTGCCATGACGATAAGTGCTTCGGCGCCGCTAGCCTCTATCTCCCTGCGTTGCTGATCGAGTTTTGCGTAAAAACGCTCGCGCTCCTCAACATTCTTGACGAGATGCGCACGCCCGGTGATCCCGGGCGCATGGCTGAGCACTCCTGCGTAGACGAGACTCACTGGTGCGTATCCTCGTCGGTGAACGCGTCACCACCGCCGGTCATTGCGTAGACGCCGGCACGAACCGGGCCGTG